>JAJQCL010000206.1 GCA_021202715.1 Lachnospiraceae bacterium | reverse complement strand
TTTAACCACGGAAGTGAAATTCCGTTAACGCGCGACTTGCCCATGAAAAGGATTTGGGACATGGAGAACAGGAGCGGGACCACTTTCCACGTCGATGAGGGACTGCCGGTGGATGAAAAGATGATCGAGAGCTACCTGAGAACTCTTGTTTCGGCCGGAAAGAGCACAGAGACTGTTAGTACCTATCGGCGGAGGCTGCGTCAGATGTATCAGATGCTGCCGGAAGATAAGACCGTGCGCCGCGGGACGCTGGAAGAGATCCGGGAAACGATGCAGGACATGAACTATTCCGTACAGAGTCAGAACGGCTTACGGGTGGCGGCAAACGGATTCCTTGAGTATTACGGGCGTCGGGAACTGCAGATCCCCTTTGGTCTCAGGGTGCCGGAGGAGGCCCGACCGGAACTCACACGCGATGAATACCTCCGTCTGCTGTCCGCGGCCAGACGAAATGGCAAACATCGTCTTTATCTTCTGATCAAGCTGTTTGCCCTGACCGGAGCCACACCGGCGCAGCTGCCGCTGGTCACGATTGAGGCGGTGCGGCAGGGCGGCGTCCGCGAAGCGGCATGTACACTGCGCTTTCCGCCCTCTTTGGCGGAGGAATTTCTGACGTATGCAGCGCAGGAGAGTGTGAGAACAGGCGCCATCTTCGTGACGCGAAGCGGCAGGAACATCGACCGCACGAACATTACGCGGGAGATCCGCGGCCTGGCGGAGGAAGCCCATATCAGTTCGGAGAAATGCAATCCCCGGGCACTGCACAGACTGTATCTCAATACACAGGCGGGAATCCGGGAGAAGATGGAACGGCTCGCCGAGCAGGAGAATGACCGGATCCTCGTGAAAGAGGAACAGATCATCGGCTGGGCGGAGGAGGTGAAGGAATGAGAAAACAAAACGGCTGCCGGAGTGTCCGGCCAGGGAGCCTGTGCCGGGAACCCTGCGCCTGCAAAGGCGCACAGCCGGTTGTACATAGAAACCCAATTATAGTAAACGACTTTATGTCGTTCACTATAAAATATTCAGTAAAGGAGATCACAACATGAGAAAAACGAGAAGACTTGCCAGCGTCCTGCTGGCCCTGGTCATGGTGTTCGCGCTGAGTTCCTCCGCGTTTGCGGCGACGGGCGACTATACCATTACCATCAACAACGAGGAGGACGATTACACCTATGTCGCCTATCAGATCTTTGCAGGAGAAGTCGGGAGTGGACCACCTCTGACGCTCGGCAGCATCGTATGGGGCGACGGCATCGATTCCACGAATACTGAACTTCAGGCTGCGTTGACGACTGCGTATGGCTCTTATGCCGCTGCCGAGATTGCCGAACAGCTTATAACGCAGGCGGATGCCGAGGCGTTTGCCAGGATTGTCAGCGATTATCTGGTCGCTGATGCTGGTCACACTTCATCCGATGCGGGCAGTACCTACACCATCTCCGACGTGGCTGCAGGCTATTATCTGATCGATAACACGGGGGTGCCGTCAGGAAGCGCCTATTCCAGCGACATTATGATCAACGTCCTGGAGAATACATCCGTCAATCCCAAGGTTGATGCCCCGAGCTCTGATAAGACGGTTGACGATATCAACGACTCTGAGAACACGGCGTACACCGAAGGCCAGACCTCCGCGGACCATGACATCGGCGACCAGGTGCCCTTCACCCTGACCGCGACCCTGCCCGACAACTATGGTGCGTATGAGACGTATAAGCTGATCTTCCACGATGTGATGGATGATGGTCTGACCTTCAATGCAGACAGCGTGACGGTGTATGTTACTACGAACGGCACAACCACCACGGTCGCCAGCGGTTATACTGTTGCGACGTCCACAAAGGGAACTCTGCTCGACTCCACCTGCACTTTCGAAGTTCAGTTCACGGACACCAATGCGCTCTATGCCGCGGACAGCACCAACCCCATCAGTGTGGCCGCCGGTTCTGTCATCACCGTGAAATATACCGCAGAACTGAACGAGAACGCCGTCATCGGTGAGTCTGGTAATGTGAACACCTCCTACATCGAATACTCCAACAACCCCAACTGGGATGGAAACGGGGAAGAACCCACCGGCGAGACCCCTCCGGAGACGGTTGTTGTGTTCACCTACAAGGTGACCGTCAACAAGGTGGAAGAGGATGAAAATGGAGATGAAGTTCCTCTGGAAGGAGCCGGTTTCACCCTGTATAAGTATGACGCTGAAGAGGGAGAATATGTCGCTGTCAGTGAAGAGATCACCGGCGGGACCTCCTTCACCTGGAAGGGTCTCGACGACGGCGACTATATGCTGGTTGAGACCACGACCCCCAATGGCTATAACACCATGAAGAACCTCTATTTCACCGTTGTGGCGGAGCATGACGAGGACGGTAACATCACGTCTCTGGTGATCCAGGATGCCAGTGGCACTCCGATATCCACGGGCCTTGATGCAACCTTCTCCACCGTGGCGGATGACGGCGCCATCTCCACCAATGTTGTGAACGAAAAAGGCTCCAACCTGCCCGGCACCGGCGGCATGGGCACCACGATCTTTTACATCGTGGGCGGCCTGATGGTCTTCGGCGCGGCAGTTCTGCTGATCACCCGCAGGCGCATGAGCAAGGCGGAGTAAACCGTCTGTTTACCCCTGCTGTATATGAAATATCCCCCGCCCCGGCCCGCCGCCGGGGTGGGGATCTCCCCGCTCTGTGGGCTGTTCGATGTCCGCCGCGCCGGGCGGCTGTCGAAGAACCTGCAGACATGCGAATGGAGGGAGAGACGCTGAACCATGAAGCACCCAAAGGAACCGGGAAACCACAGGAAAAAAGACCGCCTGATGACAGTCGTTCTGGTGTGCGTTCTGGTGGTGGGGCTTATCGTCCTGTTCTATCCCACAGTGAGCGACTGGTGGAACAGGCAGGTTTCCACCCGCGCTGTGGCGACCTACGACGAGGCGGTATCGAGCCTCACGGAGACGGATTATACGGATATTTTCGAGGCGGCGGAGGCCTACAACGAGGGTCTGGCAGAAATCGGCTCCGCCCGGGCCATCGCACACCCTGATCTGGTAGACGAGACCTACTGGGACACGCTGGACATCACCGGCACCGGGATCATGGGGTATATTACCATTGACAAGATTAACGTCCAGCTCCCCATCTATCATGGCTCGGATTCCGGCGTTCTGCAGATCGCGGCCGGGCATCTGGAGGGAACGAGCCTCCCTGTGGGCGGGGAAAGCACCCACTGCGTCATTTCCGCGCACCGCGGCCTTCCCAGTGCCAGGCTGTTCACGGATCTGGACCAGATGGAGGTGGGGGACACCTTCACCATCACCGTTCTGAACCAGGTGCTCACCTACGAGGTCGACCAGATCACCATCGTGGAGCCGACCGAGCTGGAGGACATTTATATTGAGGAAGGGGCGGACTACTGCACACTCATGACCTGCACGCCGTATGGTGTGAACACCCACCGGCTTCTGGTGCGGGGCGTGCGGGTGGCCACTGCGGAGAGTGCTCTGCTTCACGTCACTGCCGACGCGTACAGGATCAACGTCCTTGTGACCGCGGCCGTCGTCGCCGCCCCGATGCTGTTGTTGCTGCTGGCCTGGCTTCTGATCAGCACCGGAAGGACGAGGCGAAAAACAGCAATTTGGTGAAATGTCAAGCGGAAAATAAGAAAGTTTTTCAGAGAG
>JAJQCL010000227.1 GCA_021202715.1 Lachnospiraceae bacterium | reverse complement strand
CATTGGTAGAATATCAGCTTCCCAAGCTGAGGAGGCGGGTTCGATTCCCGTCATCCGCTTTTCTCAAGGAAGAGCAGGCGACAGTTTTTGTCGTCTGCTCTTTTTCGAATCTCGGACAAACAGGAAATGCTTTTGCAGTTCCCGGTGCAGCCTGCTACTTTACTGTATTCTTCAGGGTGCCGATGCCCTCGATGACGCACTCCACGACATCGCCTCTGTGCATCCAGCGGGGCGGGTTGAAGCCCATTCCCACGCCGGAGGGCGTACCGGTGGCGATGACAGTTCCGGCTTTCAGCGTCAGACCGGCGGAAAGCTCCTCGATGATATAGGGAATGTCAAAGATCATATGGCCGGTTGTACTGCTCTGCCGCACTTCCCCGTTTACCAGGGAACGGATTGGCAGATCCGGTACGCCGGGCAGCTCATCTGCGGTGATGATCCAGGGGCCCATACAGGTGAAGGTATCCAGACTCTTACCGAAATAAAACTGCTTGTGTCGGGTCTGCAGATCCCGGGAACTGACGTCGTTGACAATGGTGTAGCCGAAGACATAGTCCAGAGCGTTCTCCCGCTTCACATTCAGGGCGTCCCGGCGCAGGATGACAGCCAGCTCCACTTCATAGTCCAGGCGGTTCTGAATGTCAAAATGGCCGTCGATGAAGCCGCCGTGGGGTGTGCAGGTGCTGACCCGCTTGCTGAAATAGACCGGGTAGGGGCGTTCTCCGTTGAAATCCTCTTTCTTGTAGCGGGCAGATTCGACGGCGTGCTCCATATAATTAATGCCGAGACACAGAATGTCCTGCCGGGGGTGAGGGATCGGCGCCAGCAGTTCCAGACTGCTCAGAGGCAGGGCGTCCGGCAGAGAGGCAATGTCTGCTTCGGACAGTCGGTTCAGCTCCTCGTCGCTGATATGCTCGACGAGATCTGACATATCGCGGAAAGAGAGTCCCAGGGATGCAAGGGGGACGGCAAGCGTGCCGTCGCGGGATACGACGCCGACGGTCTCCTGACCGTTCTGACGGAAAGTGATGAGCTTCATGGCTGTACTCCTTTGCTGATTGGGTGAAGAGAGAAATATTCTGTTCACAGCATAGCAAATTTGGCTGAAATGGTCAACTGCGCCCTGAAATATATGAAAAATATCTGACGAAATACAATATAAGACTAAAAATAGAGGGGAGAAGCAAAAGAACTGTGAACCGTGCGGGAAAACAGAGAGAAGGCACGGAGAGCAGAGAACAGCGTCAAGAGGGGAGAGTACAATGAAAGACGATGTATTTTTCAGTATGATTTTCAGTATCTGTCTGCTGATGGCTCTGGCCTATATCATCGGCAAGTGGGATTTTATGAAGAAGATCCTGCGGCAGCGCGGCTGGGGGAAGATGGATCCGGAGCAGCGGCGGGCGGAGACTCTGGAGCATCAGATACAGCTGGGGTTGATCATGGGACTGTTCTGTGTGGTATCCAACACGATCGGATTTCTGGTGGACGGTTCGATCCCCAATTCCCGGGTCATCGGGGCCATGTCGGCCGGGCTGCTGGGCGGGCCGGTGTCCGGTTTCCTGGCGGCCGGGATCGGCGCCGTACACCGCTATCTGGGGGAGCCGGATCGGATCTCCACGACAGCCTGCTGCCTGGCGACATTGCTGCAGGGCGGACTTGGTTCTCTGATCTGGTACGGACATAAGAAACGCATCGATTATTCTTCCGGGCTGCTCTTTCTGGCCACGATGCTGGCGGAATGTGTGCACATGGGGCTGATCTATCTGCTTTCTTTTCCCCGCGTGGAGGCTCTGGCAATCTTAAATATCATTGCAGTTCCCATGGTCCTGATTAATCCGGTCGGGATGGTGCTGTTTTTCGCGGTTATCCGTGACGCCATCCGACAGGCGGATCGGGAGGAAGCGGCCGGTGTGTCTCGTTCCCTGCGTCTTACGGAGCGCTGCGTCCCGTATCTGCAGGCCTGCGGAGATGCGGAGGCCAACGCCGCGGCGATCCTCAAGATCATTGTGGAGGAGGAAGAGTGCGAGGGAGCTGCTTTTGTCCGGGATGACCATTTTCTGGCGCGGACGGAAGCCTTTCAGGGAGTCACCCTGATGTCGGATCATCTCCCTGATATTCTGAACCGCTGTCGCATACAGAATGATGTCGTGGCGGAGATCCGTAGCGTGCCGGATACGGATCCTTTCGCGGCATTGGCAGAGAACTATGTCGTTCTGGCAGCGCCGGTGCCGGCTTTCGCGCCCGGCATGGATTACCTGGTCGTTCTGGTTCGGAAGAGCATTTATTCCTCAGAGGCGGATCAGTCCTATGTCAGCGGTCTGGCACGGTTTTTCACGATTCAACTGACGCTGAGTCAGCTGGAGGAGCAGAAAAATCTGCTGAGGAAAGCGGAGCTGCAGACGCTTCAGTCACAGATCAACCCGCATTTTCTGTTTAATGCATTAAATACCATTTCCTTTTTCTGTCGGGAGAAACCGGAACGGGCCCGGGAACTGCTGATGGATCTCAGTACGTATTTTCGAAATACCCTGCAGGACGTGGACAGCATGGTGACGCTGGGAGAGGAGCTGGCGCATGTGCAGGCTTATGTGTCTCTGGAGCAGGCCCGGTTCGAGGATCGTCTGCGGGTGACCGTGGAAGCGGAAGAGGCAGAGTTGTGTGTTCTGGTGCCCAATCTGATCCTGCAGCCTCTGGTGGAGAATGCCATCCGCCATGGCGCGATGACGCAGTCGGTGGGGCGCGTCATCATCCGTGTACGCGGGGAGGGGGAGGACACCGTCATTGAAGTCCGTGATAACGGCGGCGGTGTGCCGGAACATGTTGTATGCGCTCTAACGCGGGGAGAATCTGTGGGCGGACGCATCGGGCTCCTGAATGTGCAGAAGCGTCTTCTGCAGATCTGGGGCGAGAGTGCGGGCCTTGCGGTGACGCGGGAAGATGGCTGGACATGCGTGCGCACGCGTATTGCGCATACTGTGGGAGCCTGCCGCGTACAGGCTGGCTAAAAGAGCAGCAACAGCGAATGTGACGGAGGGAGGAGAAGTGCATGAAAATAGCGGTAGTGGACGATGAGCGGCCGGCCCGCAGTGAGCTGGTGTATCTGCTGCGCCAGGTTGATGATAAACTGGAGATTCTGGAGGCGGAGAGCGCGGAACGGCTGCAGGAGATCCTGGATGACACCGAACTGGATGTCTGTTTTCTGGATATCAACCTCAATGGCATGAACGGGACGACTCTGGCCTCTCTGGTGCGCAGTCGTCAGCCGGGGATTCGGATCGTATTTGCCACCGCGTATCAGGAATATGCGGTGAAGGCGTTCGACCTGGGGGCGGTGGATTATCTGCTGAAGCCGTATGATTTCGAGCGGGTGAAAAGGACCGTGGAGAGACTCAGGGCTCTCGGAGAGGAGTCTTTCCCGGAGGAAGGCCTCGGCCGTATCATGGTGCAGGGAAATGGCCGCCTGCAGATCCTGGACATCTCCGGGATCGTCTATATCGAGACGGCAAACCGGACCTGCCGGATCTATACGGCGCGGGACTGCTTTGTCCAGAATGAATCCCTGAACTACTATGAGAAACGCCTGAAAAGTCAGAATTTCTTTCGCATCCACAAGAGCTTCCTGGTAAATCTTGCCTTTGTGAAGGAACTGATCCCCTCCTACAACAACGGACACGCGGTGGTGATGAAA
>JAJQCL010000215.1 GCA_021202715.1 Lachnospiraceae bacterium | reverse complement strand
AGCCACCCTCGGCGCCTCAAAGTCAATCAGAGTGACTGCGGAATTCAATTCCCTCTTCTTTAGAATCTTGTACATATTCACCAAACCTTTCCGTGGGTCGTCAGTCCCCCGTTTCTCAGGACCGCAATGTTTACACCGGATGTATTATAGCAAATTCGCCTCCGTTTGTAAAACAAAAATTTCACAATATCTTCGATTGCCAATACTCTCCATTGAAGCAGCCGGTGCAGAACTGTCTCCGGCTGCCCCGGCAAGCCTCCTTCAGTCCTTCAATGCTGATGTACCCCAGAGAATCTGCGCCGATCTTCCGGCAGATCTCCTCGATGGAGATCTGGTTGGCGATCAGCTGCCCTTCCTCCGCCACATCTGTGCCGTAGTAGCAGGAGTGCCGGAAGGGCGGCGAGGAGATGCGGACATGAACCTCTGTCGCTCCGGCATGACGCAGATTGGCGATAATCAGATCACTGGTCGTTCCCCGGACGATGGAATCATCGACCAGCACCACCCGTTTCCCCTCCACGGCCTGACGCAGAGGATTCAGTTTCATCTTCACGGCATTCTTCCGCTGTGCCTGCGAGGGGAAGATGAAGCTGCGTCCGATATAGCGATTTTTCACGAAGCCGGTCACCAGGGGAATCCCGCTCTCCATCGCGTACCCTGCGGCGGCATCCAGGCCGCTGTCCGGCGCGCCGCAGACCACATCCGCCTCCACCGGATATTCCTGCGCCAGGATCTTCCCCATGTTGAGCCGCGCCTCATAGACGCTCTGCCCATCGATGACGGAATCCGAACGAGCGAAATAGACATATTCAAAAATGCACATTCCTTCCTGCCGTCCCACCGTAAAGATCTCGCTGTGGGTGACCTGTCCGTCCTCAATGACCATCACCTCGCCCGGTTCAATGTCGCGGACAAAGGTGAATCCGCAGCTGTCCAGCGCGCAGGTTTCACTGGCCACACAGACGCCATATTCATTTTTCCCAAGACAGAGCGGCCGGTATCCGTTGGGGTCCCGCAGGGCGATGATCTTGTGATCGCCGCTCATGATCAGCAGAGAATACGCACCCACCAGCTTCTTACAGGCCTCTGTCGCCCCATGAAGGATATCGCCGCCCAGCTGCATCGTCTTATAGGCGATCAGAGAGGCAATGATTTCGGAATCGCTGGTCGCATCAAAATTCACGCCGAAGAACTGCAGATGATCCCGTATTTCCTCCGCATTGCGTACATTTCCGTTGTGAACCGTGGCGATCCGACCGGTCATCCAGTCATTGATGAAGGGCTGAACATTATCCAGCGTGTCAGCTCCGGAGGTGGAGTAACGCACATGACCGATCGCCATACGGCTGGCCGGCATCTTCTCCATAACATCCCTGGTGAATACCTCACTGACCAGACCCCGGTCCTTGTGATAGAGGATCTTATTTCCCCGGGAGACCGCGATCCCGGCGCCCTCCTGGCCCCGGTGCTGCATCGCCAGCAGACCATTGTAGGTAATCCCCGCTGCCTCTTCCATGCTCACACTGACTCCGAACACTCCGCACTCTTCGTGTAGCTTCTCGTTCGCTCTCATCTTCGTCCGTCCTCATCCTTCTGTCCTGATAATCTTCTCCGCCACCTCACGCCTTGTGGAACGCGTGTCCATGGCCTGCTTCTCGATATAACGATGCGCCTGCATTTCCGTCATCTGCCGACGTTCCACCAGAATACATTTGGCCCGTCCCACCAGCTTCGCCTCATCGAGCTTCCGCTTGAGCTTTTCGTTCTCCTGGCGGGCCTGAACGAGGCGGGTTCGGGCCGCCGCAGCCAGACGGATGGTCTGATGGAAATACTGACTGGAAACCGGTTTGGGGACTGTCAGGACTCCCACATCCCCCACCCGGTCGCAGATCTCTTCGTAAACGTCATTCTTTACCAGCAAAATGACCCCCGACAGGGTCTCCCGTGCCAGATCCATCGCCAGATCGTGGCCGAATTCGTCAGAAAGTGGCGTATTCACGACAATCAGATCATAACCGCACTCCAGCAGCCTCCTCCGGCATCCGCTCCCGCTCTTCTCGAACTGGATCGGATGACACAGGGAAGGGTTCATCAGACCGGCAATGATTCTCCCGCTCTTCTCGCTGCTGGAAACCACCAGCACACTCTGTCCTGTTGCCATGCGCCCTCCTTCCCACTATTCCCTGATCTGAGAACGATACGCCGCAAGAGTTCCCTCCGGCAGGACCTTCCTCACCAGGCGGCTCTCTTCGGCCAGCCGGATCGCCTCGCAGTAGGTGGAGGGAAGCTGAGGAATCCCCTGCAATTCGCTCTCCGGCGCCTCATACAGGTTCCGGTTCACCGGCTCCGGCGGTTCCCACTCTCCCGCAATCCCCTCCAGTCCGGCCTCCAGCAGCAGTGCGTAAGCCAGGTAGGGATTGGTCATACAGTCTGCGGAACGCAGTTCGATCCGGTCGTATTCACCGGTCCCCGCCGGAATACGGATCAGCTGAGAGCGATTGAGCGGCGACCAGGACACATAGCGCGGCGCCTTGAAGCTCCCCAGACGCCGGTAGGATTCCTCCGTCGGATTCAGAAACGCCGTGATCTCCCGCACCCGTGCCAGGATCCCGGCCATAAAATGACGCTTCAGGTCCGGATCCGGATCCGTGCTTCCCAGACGCCGGGGCGACATATTCACATGGAAACCATTGCCGGCCTGATCCGCCAGCGGCTTGGGCCGGAAATTGGCGTGAAGGCCATTGGCAGCCGCCACCGTCTCCACCACCGATTTGAAGGTCTGCACGTTGTCCGCCGAGGTCATCGCATCGCTGTAGCGGAAATCGATTTCATTCTGCCCGGGTCCCACCTCATGCCGGGAGGCTTCCGGAGCAAAATCCATCTGCTGCAGAGCCAGGCAGATCTCACGGCGCACATTTTCCCCCTTATCGAGCGGCGCCACATCCATATACGAGGCATTGTCCGAAGGGATCCGGGTGGGATTTCCCTCCTCGTCCCGCTGGAAGAGATAGAATTCGCACTCCGCGCCGAAGCTGCAGCGAATCCCCTGCGCTTCCGCATGATCGACCGCTCTCTGCAGGATCCGTCGGCTGTCCATCTCGAAGGGCCGTCCATCTGGATAGGTAATCTCACAGTAGAAGCTGGCCGTTCTCCCCTGCGCCGGCCGCCAGGGCAGCAGCGTCAGCGTCGAGGGCACCGGGCGCAGGAACAGATCGGATTCATCCACCGTCGCAAAGCCCTGGATCGCCGAAGCGTCGATGGAGATCCCCACGGTAAAAGCCCGGTTTATATCTGTGCTCATGATCGAAACATTCTTCATCATCCCATAGGGATCGCAGAATTCCAGACGAATGAAGGTCACGTCGTGATCATGTAAAAATTCAATCGCTTCCGTTTCCGTATAGTACATAGGCTGGCTCCTTCCCGGTTCAGTGATGCAGACGCCAAAAAGTCTTTTGTCGCCCTGCTGAAAAAGACGCGGCCCGCCCGTTCGGCAGGGCCTTCAGAACATCCTAAGTTTAATGAGAAAGTAGATTCTTGTCAACTGCTTTTACCGCAGCAGCCGGGCGAATCCGGGACCCGCAGACGGTTTTCTTCTGTTCCGGCAAGTCCTCCTACACTAGATCAAGCTGACGCCGCAGATACCGCCCCACCGTGGAATTGTTGATCGATCGCGTCCATACACTGCCTCCTTGTTTTCTACTCTACC
>JAJQCL010000008.1 GCA_021202715.1 Lachnospiraceae bacterium | reverse complement strand
ACATTCGAAATCCGCTCATTTTGGCCAATATATTGGCCAAAATGGCTACTTTCCCCACAAGGGGCGCCTACGGTGTCATGTTGTTGCGGGACTCAAAGTCATGAATACGAATGCAAGCATTCGATTCATGACCTTTTTGTCCCTTGTATCATCATGTCCTCCGCATCGGCTGCGCTGTCCTCTGTCATGAAAATATCGCCTGTCCGGATGAGTTCCAGCACGGCCAGAAAGGTAACGATCACCTCTGTCCGGGTCGCCGCCTGCGACAGCAACCCGCGAAACGACTGCTTTCTGCCTCCGGCTACCATCTTCTTCACGTGAACGATGCGGTCCGACATCTGTACCGTCTCCCGGGCAATCTTTCCGAACCGACTGCGCACCGGATCGATCTTGTCCTCCCGACGGCGCATGACTTCATCGAAAATTTTCTTCAGCTTCTCGGCCGTCAGATCTCCCAGCAGTTCTCCCAGATCGACCGGTTCCTGATAATTCAACACGTCCCTGGGAATATCCGGTTCCCGAAAACATCGCTGTTCCCCTTCCGCCTGATAGTCCCGAAGCTCCTCGCTGATACAGCGATACTTCTTGTATTCCAGCAGACGCTCCACCAGCTCCTGCCGAGGATCCTCTGCGTCTTCCTCCGTCGTCTTCTCTTTGGGCAAAAGCATGCGGGCTTTGATGTCCAGCAGCGTTGCCGCCATCACCAGAAAATCGCTGGTCAGATCCAGATCCCGATGATCCATCGCCTCCACGCAGGCAATATACTGATCGGTGATCTCCACGATGGGAATATCGTAAATGCTGACTTTATTCTTTTCAATCAGCTGGAGAAGCAGATCCAGAGGCCCCTCGAAAGCCTCCAGCTTAAACGCCAGCTCCATCTATCGTCCTCCCCGCAATTCCAGCACCACCAGCTCCGGCGGATTATTCACGCGGAGGGGAATGGTATGGCTGCCCAGCCCGGCACTGACGATCAATTCCCCTGTCCCGACCCGATATTTCCCGCGGTCATAGCGCGGAAACGGATAGAAAGCGGTGGAGATCACCCCGCCGAGCCCCGGCAGGCGAATGACACCACCATGGTAATGCCCGGCCAGAGACAGATCCGCGCCCCACTGACTGTACGCCTTCGCGAACGCCGGCGTATGTGCCAGCAGGATCTGATAATGTGCCGTGTCTGCTCTCCCCACCAGATCCCGAATATCCCGCGCCGTGGCTCTGACCCGTTTCCCTTTGGCAAAATAGCGCCGCGGCAGGCTGAGTCCGGTTACACGCAGGCGATCGCCTCCTCGTCTCAGAAATGTGGAAGCATTATCCAGAAAGAGGATCCCCATTCCTTCCGCCTTCTTCTGGTAAGCCGCAAATCCCTCCGGATCAGATTCCTGCCACCGGGCCTCATGGTTCCCCAATGCATAGCAGACAGGGGCGATCTCCGCCAGAGAGCGGAGTACCCGCAGGGACTCGTCGCAACACACCGCATGAATCCCATCTGTGATCATGTCACCTGCCAGCAGGATCCAGTCCGGGTGGCTTTCTCTCACTGCGTCCAGAAGGATCCGGTTGTCTCCTCCGACCCGACAATTATGGAGGTCTGCCAGAACAGCGATATGAACTCCGTCGAATCCGGCCGGGATCCGACGCGATCTTACCGGATAGGTAACCGTCCTCAGAGCAACCCGACTCATCTGTCCACGACCTCCCTTTCTGCTTTCACAGGATCATTCCTGTCTGCACACAATCAGCCTCACGGTTCATCACGCACTCAAAAAGCAGTGCGATTGAACTATACCATGTTTACCGCGGAAATGCAACCGACCTCCGCGCCGCCGCATAGTTTGTTTGCGCGTCTCATAGAATGAACAGAGACCATCGCAGGGGGAAACCATGCGGAAAAACCGACATTTTTGCCTTCTTCTCGCCCTGTTTGCTGCGGTTCTGACCGTCGCCTGCGCACCTGTTCCGCTTCGTGCTGAAACTACTGAGACCGACCTGGAGCTCACAGCCCGTTCCGTCCTTCTTATGGAAGCCTCCACCGGCGCTGTGCTGTACGAGCAAAATGCCGACGAGGAACTGTCTCCCGCCAGCATCACCAAGATCATGACACTCCTCCTGATCTTCGATGCCCTGGAGGAAGGGAAGATCGCGCTGACAGATCTGGTGACCACCAGCGCCTACGCCAAATCCATGGGCGGTTCTCAGGTCTTTCTGGAGGAGGGCGAGCAGCAGACCGTGGAGACAATGATCAAGTGCATCGTCATCGCCTCGGGGAACGACGCTTCTGTCGCCATGGCAGAATATCTGGCCGGGAGCGAAGCTGAATTTGTCCGGAGGATGAACGAGCGGGCCGAAGGGCTGGGGATGAGCGGCACACATTTTGAAGACTGCTGCGGACTCTCCGAAGCCGAAACGCACCGGACCACTGCCCGGGACGTAGCCGTCATGAGCCGGGAACTCATCACGCACTATCCGCAGATCTCTGACTATGCCACGATCTGGATGGAGAACATCACCCACGTCACCGCGAACGGCACGTCCGAGTTCACACTCTCGAACACCAACAAGCTGTTGAAGATGTCGCAGAGCTTCCGCGTCACTGGCCTGAAGACTGGCTCCACCAGTCTGGCAAAATACTGCTTCTCCGGAACCGCGGAGCAGGACGGCATTCATCTCATCGCTGTCGTCATGGCCGCCCCCGATTACAAAACACGCTTCTCCGAGGCACAGGCCATGCTGAACTATGGCTTCTCTGTCTGCTCCCTCTTTGAGGACACGGACCGCGACCGGGAAGAGCTCCCGGAAATACCCGTCGAACGCGGAAAATCGGACAGCGTCCCTCTCGCCTACGCGGATTCCTTCTCGTATCTGAGTACCACCGGAGAGGATTTCTCACAGATCGAACGCCGTGTCTCTCTGGAATCCTCCCTGACCGCTCCTGTGGAGGAGGGAACCCGGGCCGGTACGCTGGAATATATCCTGGACGGCCGTACCCTGGGCAGTGTTGACATCGTCACCGCCGCCGCAGTAGAAGAGGCCGGTTTTCCGGATATCCTGCGCAGGTTCTGGGAAGCCTTTCTGGACACGGGATTTGCCGTATGACGATCCACTTGCGGACAGATAAAGCAATCCGGATGATCAACCCGAATCTCCGGATCACCGGATGACATTCGGCGAAAAGCAAACAGCTTTCCCGTAAAATCTTTTTTTCAACCAGCAAACAGCTCCGCCGGGAATCGAACCTCCGTATCAGATTCGATCCACGGCGGAGCTGTTTCGTCCCGGAAGGACCGCTTTCCGCTGCAGACAGCCTGTTCATCACCCATGTCTTCCGGGATCATCACGACATAACCGACAGAATCCACCGGATGATCAGCGGATGCAGACAGGCTTCAGCGGCCATTCCCAGAACCAACAGCGCAACGAGAACCGGCAGCGACCGTCGCCAGCGATACCAGTTTGCCGTCATCTGTGACGTCATTACTCCCAATGCCAGACCATAGAACAACCAGTGAGGAAAGAGAGAGGCCAGAAAGAAAAAGATTCCCTGCAGGCCATAGATCCACAGGCAGACAGACCAGAAGACCGCGCTGGAGAAGCTGTACCAGAACAGGAAAACGGTCAGACACAGACTGCGCCCCCGGCCAGCCAGAAGCAGCAGAAGAAACGGAGTTCCCCGCACCGCCGCAAGCTGTAAAAACCGGGGTTCTGTCTCCCACACACCGCTGCCAAGCCACTCCTGAGACG
>JAJQCL010000212.1 GCA_021202715.1 Lachnospiraceae bacterium | reverse complement strand
ATATGGAGTTGGCTGAAAAGAAGAAGGCTTTCGTTCCAAAACAAAACAAAATAAAATTATAAAATAGCGGTTTATATATAATAAAACATAAATTTAACGAAGAAAAACTTAATTTTTTATTGACTGACGATAAATATTGTGTTAAGGTTACCCATAGATTTCGTAAAATGACGAATGTGAAACGAAGGAACCGTTCGGCAGAGCGGGGTGTCGCACGGAAGAGAGAACACAGGAGGAAAAGAGTCTATGGTTGAATTAATTACACAGGTAAACAGTGCTGTCAATGGTTTCGTCTGGGGCTTTCCCATGCTGGTGCTCCTGGTGGGCACAGGCATTCTGATGACTGTACTGACAAAGGTATTCCAGATTTCGCACATCGGGTACTGGTTGTCTCATACGCTGGGCAGCATCTTCACGGATAAGCACATTACGGAGCATACCGGGAAGAACGATCACTCGATCTCGCAGTTCCAGTCTCTCTGTACGGCACTGGCGGCGACCATCGGCACCGGAAACATCGTCGGTGTGGCTTCGGCGCTGCTCTACGGCGGCCCCGGCGCGATCTTCTGGATGTGGATTGTCGCGTTCTTCGGTATGATGACCAACTACTCCGAGAATGTACTCGGTATCTACTATCGCCGCAAGAATGAGAAGGGTGAGTGGAGCGGCGGAGCCATGTACTATCTGCGCGACGGTCTCGGTTCGAAGAAGGGCATGAAGCAGGTGGGCGCTGTTTTGGCAGTTCTGTTCTCCATCTTCTGTTTGCTGGCTTCTTTCGGTATCGGAAATATGAGCCAGATCAACTCCATCGCCGGAAATATGCTGGCTGCCTTCAATATTCCCAAGATTGTGACAGGGGTTGTCCTGATGATCCTGGCCGGACTGGTGGTCGTGGGCGGCATCAAGCGCATCGCGTCTGTGACCGAGAAGCTGGTTCCCTTTATGGCGATCCTGTACATCGTCGGCGCGTTGGTGGTTTGCATCGCTCATGCGGGTTCGATTATTCCCGCTCTCGCGTCCATCTTCAAGGGGGCTTTCGCCATGAAGGCCGTCGGCGGCGGCATTGTCGGTTCCGGCGTGAAGATGGCTGTCACCTGGGGTATGAAGCGGGGCGTTTTCTCGAACGAAGCCGGTCTTGGTTCTTCCGTCATGGTACACTCAAGCTCCAACGTGAAGGAGCCGGTGCGTCAGGGTATGTGGGGTATCTTCGAGGTGTTCGCGGATACCATCGTGGTCTGCACATTGACGGCTCTGACGGTCCTCACCTCCGGAATCATTGATCTGGACACCGGCGCGGTGCTGAGCTCTTCCGAGGGCTCGGCTCTGGTGGGTGAAGCGTTCGCGACTGTCTTCGGCAATCTGGGGCCGGCGTTTATCGCCATCGCCATCCTGCTGTTCGCCTTCTCGACGGTGCTCGGCTGGAGCCATTACGGAACGAAAGCGTTCGAGTATCTGTTCGGCTCTTCGGCGACGATCATTTACCGGGTTATCTTCATCGTCTTTATCCTCTGCGGTGCGACCATGAGCCTGGATCTGGCCTGGGATCTCTCCGACACCTTTAACGGTCTGATGGCGATCCCCAACCTGATCGGTGTCCTGAGTCTGTCGCCGGTCGTTATGAAGATTACAGCCAATTATGTCCAGCGCCATATGAAGGGCGAGGATGTCGAGCCGATGCTGTCCGCCTTCCCGGATATCCAGAAAGAGCAGGCAAAGAATCTGGACGAGAGCGACTGACAGAGACTTTGATGGTGGCTTTGCAGGGCTGCCCGAATGAAAGAATAGATATTGTGAGGGACATATTCTCTGAGATAAAGGGGATTTGTCCCTCTTTTTAATCACATGAGATCTGACTTCATTCTCCAGGGACTCTGTTGTCTGTATAAGATTTATATTGCCGAAAATGATGGTATGTGATAAACTAATGGCTGATGGAATTCTACTTCTATAAAATAATTGCCGGATCACAGGCAGAGTGTCGAATAATGAGGATGAATGAAAACCTGTAAGTTGATGTAACTGATGAAATATTCAGAAGCAAAGGAGTCTGAACAGATGGAACTTGAAATCAGTGTAGAAGATCTTCTGAATAAACATAGAATTGAGTCGGATCGGGTCGAATTTAAAGCATCCTGGAATCCGGATGATATTTATCACAGCGTTTGTGCTTTTGCCAACGATTATGATAATGTAGGCGGAGGTTATATTCTGATTGGCGTGGAAGAATGTAAGGGGATTGCTGTTCGCCCGGTAAAAGGGATTGAGGACTATGAAATAGATGCTATTCAGAAAGAAATCGTCGGATATAATAATTCCATGGTTCCTGCTTTCTTCCCCAGAATCATTCTTGAAGAGGTGGATGGGAAAAACATTTTGGTTTTATGGGTGATGACCGGAGCGGGCAGGCCCTATAAAGCGCCGGATCATGTGACTTCAAAGAAAAATAAGAAGCTGTACTATTACATCCGCTATGCTTCAAGCTCCGTTCGCGCAAATGCAGAGCAGGAAAGAGAGCTTCTGAATATGACAAATCATGTGCCTTTTGATCTGAGACCAAACTATCAGGCTACCGAAGATGATATATCGGTACCTTTGCTGATCGAACATCTGAAGAAGACGAAAAGCAGACTGGCGAAGCAGGTACTGCAGCGTGGTGTGATGGAAATCCTTGGAGATATGCAGCTTCTCGTAGGGCCGATGGAGCAGAGATATCTGACCAATGTTGCTCTGATGATGTTCTGTGACTCTCCGGACCGTTTTTTTCCTTATACACAGGTAGAAATCACGAAATTTCCGGATGGCAGTATCCGCAATCCGAATCACTTTGTAGAGGTTCCTGTGATAAAGGGTTCTGTACCGGAGATGATAACGCGGACCATGCAGAAGCTTCAGGACATGGTGATCTTTGAGAAGGTTACAAAGGTGAATTATCAGATGGAGGCGATCCGCAGATTCAGCTATCCGTATCAGGCCCTGGAGGAAGTGGTGGTTAATGCATTTTATCACCGTGACTATATGTCATGCCAGCCAATCATCATTGAAATTGAGCCGGAGCTTGTGAGAGTTATCAGTTATCCGGGTATCGATCGATCAATTTCCCGGAAGGACATAGAAGCGGGAGACAGGTTCTCTACGAGGTATTATCGAAATAAACGTTTGGGAGAGTTCCTGAAAGAACTGGACCTGTCAGAAGGAAAATGTACCGGGATTCCGACGATTCAGGAGGAACTTCGTAACAATGGCTCTCCCAAAGCCCGGTTTTATACAGATGAAGACCGGCGTGCAGTGACAGTAGAAATTCCGATTCATCCGGACTTCCTGGAAAATCAGTCTGTTGTAACCCTGGAAACAGCCCATTCGGGCGAAAAACAGCCTGTCGCAGCTCCAAAAACAGCCCGTTCAAACAAAAAACAGTCTGTTTCTGATGATCAGGCAGCCAGTTCAGAAAACAATTTGCCCGGTGAAGTGAGAGAAGCATCCGTTTTTGATGAAGAACAACTGTTGAGGAAAAAACTGAGGGAAACTCATTACACCAAAAAGACCAGAGAAAATATCGTTTTTTTGTACCATGCTCTGGCCAATGAAGTATTTGGCAGATCAGACATAGTCGCGACTCTCGGGCTCTCAGAGTCGGCTGCCAGAGATTTGTTAAAAAAAATGAGACAAAGCAATCTGGTTTCTCCTGTGACCGGCTACGGAAAGGGGCGGTACAGATTCTGATGAATCAGCCAGAGTATAAATCAGCCACGTCTGGAATCGGCCAAGCATAAGATAGAGTATTCTC
>JAJQCL010000073.1 GCA_021202715.1 Lachnospiraceae bacterium | reverse complement strand
TCACTTGAAAAATCAACCTGCTCTGTGAAAAAGTCGATAAGATACTTGCTTTTGTTAAAATCATCGGAGTGTAATAATATTTTTATCATAAAATCATTACTCACAGAGAAGGAGGAGAGTAATTTATGGAACAGAAAAAAGATTTTCTGGACGACCTGACGCAAAACCTCATGGTTGTCGTCCTGATTATCGCGGCAGCCTGTACGCTTATGACGTTCATTCTGCAGTTCTTCGCTCCGGACAGTGTTGACCTGTTCAAGCAGCTGTCCTACTACGCCTACGCCTGGATGATCTACCTGGCGCTGGGACCGATGGTGAAGCGCAGCGCCTTCATGAAGATCGACATCATCTCGCAGAAGTACCCGGAGGGTGTGGGCAAAGCGCTGTCCATTATCTGCGACATCCTGATGTTCCTCATGATGGTCATTATGCTGGTCTACAGCTGCATTGCTCTTGGTAATGCGGTTTCCACCGGCGCACAGAACGCGACCGTACCGGCCATCCCGCTGGCTCTGGCCTACGCCGCCCCGGTTGTCGGCTATGTGCTCGCTATCATCTACTATGTCGCTAAGGTATTCACCGGGAAGGGAGGTAACAAGTAATGATCGCATTATTCTTAATACTCTTCTTTGGCGGAATGCTCCTGTTGGGGCTCCCTATGGTTGGCAGTATCTTTATCGCTTCTGCCAGCATTCCGCTGCTGGGACACGGTGATCTCCTGACCTGGCTCACCATCGCTCAGTCTGCCATTGACAACGCCGTCAGCGGCAACACCGGTCTGACGATCGTGCTCTTCATGATCGCCGGTGAGTTCATGGCCAAGGGCGGTCTGACTGAGAAGATCTTTGATACCTTCTCCTATTTCCTCGGCAAGCGAAAAGGCTTCATGCCCATTATCTCTATTGCAACCTGTATGTTTTACGGTGCGATCTCTGGTTCCGGCCCTGCCACAACGGCTGCCGTCGGCGCCATGTGCTATCCGCTGCTGATCCAGATGGGTTACAGCAAACTGTTCAGCGCCAGCATCCTGGTGTCTGCAGGCTGCCTGGGTATGGTTATCCCTCCCAGCGTACCGCTGACCGGCGCCGCGCAGCTGGCCGGTGGTCTTGATCTGGTCGCTCTGTATCAGATCGCCGCGGTGGCCGGTGTAGCTGCCGGACTTCTTCTGATGATTTATGCCTATCTGCACTGCGTGCGGACCGGCGACGGCAATCAGGTTATGATCAATGCGGCTGTCGACGAACTGCGCAAGCAGTCCTTCGGTGCCGTGCTGAAAGACAGCATCTGGGCTCTCCTGACCCCCGTCATCATTCTGGGGACCATTTTCAGCGGCATCGCCGATACCGCCCAGGCTGCTGTCATCAGTCTGGTCTACTCTATCCTGGTCGCTGTCTACGTCTACAAGACCATTAAACCTGCGGAGATCATCCCCACGCTGCGGCGCTGTGCTTTCAACGCCTGCCCGCTCTGCTTCATGATCGCCATGGCCGCTGTCTTCACCGCCGGCATGAACGCTCTGCAGATCCCGACTCTGATGGCCAACGCAATGATCGCCACCGGCATGTCCGGTACCGTGATGATGATCATGGTTCTGGCAGCTATGCTGATCCTCGGCGCTTTCATGGATGCCGGTGCCGCCATGACCATCCTGGTTCCGCTGTTCTGCCCGGTGCTGTCCGTGTACGGTGTGAACCTGTACACCGGCGTTGTCGCCATCATCATGTGCCAGGCCGTCGGTCTCTGCAACCCGTTCTGCGGATTGTGTAACCTGGTTATGGCGCCGATTGCAGGTGTTACCATCGGTGAACTGGGTATGAAGGTTCTCAAGCTGAGCGCCCTGCTCGTCCTGGTCGCCGTTATCATTGCCCTGTTCCCGGCTCTGACATCCTGGGCCTGGACCGGTATGTATATGCCGTGATCAAACCAATGAATTTTATGCTTACATAAGCATCTACACGGAGAGAACCGTCCGTCAGGGCGGTTCTCTTTCTTTACCAATACATGCGAAAGCCCCCTGTGGAGAACGAATATTCCTCCACAGGGGGCTTATACAGATACACAAGGAGTTACAGACTTTTAAAAGCACTTCATCCCGAATTCACGGCGGAAAGAGACAGCCATCAGATCGTGAATCATCTCCGTGTAAGGATTATGCACGGCAGTAAATCCATGTCCTACACGAGGCGCGACCATCATCTCACAGGGCACGCCGGTCTCCAGCAGGCGCATGCCGTAGCGGACACTGCTGTCGCGCAGTGAATCGTACTCCGCGGCGAGAATAAAGTGGGGGCACAGACCTTTCAGATCGACTGCATGCCCCGGAAACGCATACTTGGGGAGAGGCCCCGTCAGGTTCTCGCCAAGATATGTACCCTCAGCGTCACAGGCGTAGTCCTCATGATCCATGGATACCTCACGGAACTGATGATAGGAAGCCATCTCCGCGAAGTTCAGGTGCACCGGCGCACTGTTCAGAACCGCCAGAGAGCACTTGGGACCCATCGTGTCCCGCAAATACATAGCCAGACCGGCTACCAGATTGCCGCCGGCGCTGGTACCGTGCATGCCCAGTTTCGTCGGATCTCCGCCCAGCTCCTCTGCATGGTCGTGCATCCACATATAGGCTGTGTAGCAGTCCATTAGAGGCTTAGGATAGCAGACCTCCGCGTTAGAAAGACGGTAATTCACACTCACGACGATTGCCGGAACCCGCTTTGCGATCTCGATGCAGCGATAGTTGTCGATGTCCAGGCCGCCGCCGACCCAGCCGCCGCCGTGAATCTCCAGAATCATCGGAGCCGGTCCTTCCAGGCCTGCCGGAGTGTCCACACGCACCGTGATTTCCTGCCCCTCTTCCTGGCCGGGAATCACACGATCCTCCATCGTCATCCCCTCGGGCAGTTCATATCCGAAGAGATCCTTTCCCTGCGCCTCCTTGGCCGCTTTCAGTTCCTCGCTGTCCCCCTGCAGATAGGACATGTAATGATTCTCATACCCGGGAAATGGCTTTACTCTCATCTTCATGCTTCCGTCTCCTTTTCCGGACAGTCAGGACATCCACCATTTCGCCTTCCCGTCCACCTTTTATATATGATAAGCATACCAAAAATCTGCCAGAGAGTCACCTTGGTATCTGCTCAACTCTGACGCCCATTTTGCCGGGAATTTCATGCTTTAAAGCCTCTGAACCACACTATCTTCTCTTCACCTCTCTTTGGCCGCTTCCGGCGGCAGCACCTGATTTCTCGCCCGGTATTCCGAGGGTGTACAGCCCAGACGGCTGGTAAACAGATGAGAAAAATGAGTGGCATTTTCATAACCCAGACGGTCCGCGATCTCTGCCACCGAGAGATCCGTTTTCAGAAGATATTCGGTCGCTTTTGTAACCCGCGAATAAATCAGATAATTGATCGGCGACATCCCATAAGCATGACTAAAGACACGGCTGAGATGAGAAGAACTGACATGAAATTCCTCCGCCAGACTATCCAGCGTGATCTTTTTGCCGCTGGCCTCATTTTCCAGGATATAGTCGAGGATATCGCTGGCCAGGTATTCCGTACTCAGCTCCGCAGAAAGCGCCTCATTCGCGAAAAGCTCCCGTACGAACTCAAACAGACCCAGGCAAATTGACTGAAACGCCCCGTCTGCATGACCTCCGTTGCTCTGATGCATATGAAAAAGCATCCACATGGTCTCACGAAAATACTCGATGTGACGGGCTGCCGGCGTCATGGCACAATCGCCCGGCAAATTGCGGAAAAAGGTCTGCAGCTCATTCTCATC
>JAJQCL010000109.1:2272-3791 GCA_021202715.1 Lachnospiraceae bacterium | reverse complement strand
GGTCAGGTTCGATCGGAGGGAAAAATACGGACTCAGCATCCGCACATCCTCCGCCTCCAGTTTCTTAAAATTCAGTTCCATCATCGATCATGCATCCCGGCCGGAAGCCCGCTCCTTCCCCGGGACAGTTTGCCCCTTTACACTTTTTTGCGCCGTCCTGACACTCGAAAACAGGGCAGGACCGGCGCCTCCGTCACTCCGACGACCGCGTCAGCCCTGCTCAGCTCCTGTGATTCATTCAGTCTTCGTTCTGAAGTCTCTCGATCAGATCGTAAATCGTCTCGGCGGAATTAAAATTCTCCGCATTGACCTCTTCCTGCGGAACCTGCACATCGTAGTCTCTGACGATCGCATCCAGCAAGATCATCAGATCATCGGAATCCAGGATTTCCTCGTCCAGAAGCGTATCGCATGTCTCAAAATCCACTTCGGGATGCAGTTCCCGCAAAACCTCCAACAAAGCTTCCATACACATTCCCTCCCTGATATTGGCCGCATGACCATCATGTTTACCCTGCGGGTATGCATGCCCTGTGGGTACGGATCCCCCTGCGGGACCTCCCTGATTTTGGGCATACAGTCAACCATTTACGGATTCCCCCGCGGGATCCTCCGTAGCTGGTCGTATGACTGTCCTCTCTGACAAGGCCATCATACACCACAAAGAGGGTTTTGTCATCCCTGATTTAGACAAAGTTTCCTGTTTTATGATTATCGAAAAGGAATCTCCTCCCCGTCCCGACGCAGTCCCCGGATATTCTTCTCCACCAGCTTCCGTGTCACCAGAACCATATGGCCGCAGCCCTGGCATTTCAGGCGAAAATCCATCCCTGTCCGGAGTACTTCCCATTCCTGACTGCCGCAGGGGTGAGCTTTCTTCAGCTTCACCACATCGCCCACTCGAATGTCCATTTACAGAAACACCCCCAGTACCTTGCCGATGCTGTCGGAGATCACCAGATCCGCCTGAGCGTCCATCGGCGTGGGAGTCCGGTTGATGAGAACCAGATGCTTCCCATGAAACAGGTTGACGAACCCCGCCGCCGGATACACAGACAGAGACGTTCCGCCGATGATCAGAAGATCGGCGGCTGCGATGTTCTCACAGGCCTTCTGCACCGCGTCATCCGGCAGGCCCTCCTCATAGAGCACCACATCCGGCTTGATGATGCCGCCGCAGGAGCAGCGCGGCACCCCTTCGTGGGGGATTTCTTCCAACGAATAAGCCCGCCCGCAGCGGACACAGTGATTCCTGTGTACGGTCCCATGCAGCTCATAAACCGCACGGCTTCCGGCCATCTGATGCAGTCCGTCAATGTTCTGCGTCACCACAGCCGTCAGCTTGCCGTCCCGCTCCCATTTCGCCAGCGTCCTGTGCGCCGCATTGGGCTTCGCCCCGGGTGCGATCATCTTATCCCAGTAGAAACGGTAGAACTCCTCCGGATTTCTCTCGAAAAAAGTATGGCTTAAAATATACTCCGGCGGATAGTCATAGTTCTGGTTGTACAGCCCGTCCGTA
>JAJQCL010000109.1:0-2262 GCA_021202715.1 Lachnospiraceae bacterium | reverse complement strand
CGATCCGGGCGCTCTCCTCCACCCATTTCTGCAATGTCTCAATATCTGTCATCGTCTCTCCTTTCTCCCGTCAGTCCGCCGTCAATACATTCTTCTTCAGGAAGGAGGCCAGAGACTTCCCGATCTGACAATAGGTCTCCTCAACCGGATGCAGCCCGTCATACAGAGCAGATTCCCAGTTATCCGCGGTAATGACACCGGCCTCCACCGAATCATACACGGTCGCGCCGTATTTTTTCGCTATGTTTCTCAGAGCCTCCGCATAATCCTCCAGTGTATACCCGGCGGAGTTCTTACAATTCATCCCGGTCTTGCTCCAGTCTGTTCCCAGACGTCCCCGGTAGGTGGGCGTGATCAGCACCACCGTCGCATCCGGGTTCTGCTCCTCTATGATTTGGAAAATGGTTTCCAGCGCCCCGTAAAAGGTTGATGTGGAGGTATCTCCCAGACTTCCGAGCCGGATACTTCTTGCATAATCATTTGTTCCCGCCGCAATACAGATGACTGAGTAACCCTCATAGCTGGTCGTCCCCGACTGGGCACGCGTCACGACGCTGTTTGTCGAAGAGGAACGCTTCGCCAGCGTACTGCCTCCGACAGCCGCATTGGTACACGCAGCTCCGGTAATCTGTGCGACCCGCTGCGGGAATGTGACCGTCGCCACCGTCCCCTTTCCATTGGTTCCCTTTGTGATGCTGTCTCCCTCAAAAAGAATCGTGCTCTTCGTATACTTCCTGATACTGTTATCCAGGGTATCCTTGTAGGTACTGTAGACCGTCTTATTCCCCGCCTTCACATAGGCCCTGACCGTATAGGTCGTAGTCACCCCGCTGTCTCTTACAAGGCTCGCTTTTGTCGTCCCGGCGGATACCTTCTTCACCCGTGTCCAGGTATTCCCCGTCTTCGAATTCTTCTTATAGACGATATAGCCATCCGCTCCGGAAACCTCTTTCCAGGTCAGAGTATCCTTCGACGTCCCACGGGTCAGACCGGTCAGGATCGCTGATCCGGGGGCGCAGAAAACCGCGTTATCCCAGGTGGCTGCCTTACTTTTCACGATACCGTCGTCGACATTGACATAGGTATACACCGCGTAGGTATAGCTGACCCCTGGTTCAGCGGTTCTGTCCCAATAAAGATCCTGCGTACTGTTCGCAAGCTTTGCCAGCTTTTTATATTTCCCGGAAGTTCCCTCCCGGCGATAAACATAATATCCATCCACGCCGGACTTTGCCTTCCAGGTAATCAGGATATGACCACAGGCCGTCTCGACATTCTGTACGGAAGTCTTCTTTACCACCGCGGTTGCCGTCAGTCCCGTCTTGTCCACCTTTCCCGAAACGCTGTCCCCGTTCTCTGTCTTATAAATCGCGCGGACTGTATACGTGTAAACGTGCCCCATCTCCACGGTATCATCCACATAGCTCAGCGTTCCAGCTTTTACATCGGCAAGTTTCCTGTATTTACCGTTCCCTTCCTTCCGGTAGACCCGGTAAAGAGAAATATCGCTCACAGCCTCCCAGACGACCGTGATCTTCCCGGTGGCGGCCGTGATTTTGGACAGCGTCACGGTTGGTACTTTCGCCGTTGCGGTCACACCGCTCGCATCATATCCGCTGAACACCTTCTCACCGTCTGTTTTCGCATAGGCTTTTACCGTATATATATAGGTTCGGCCGGCCTGCACGGTCTTATCCACATAGGATACCCCGGCAGATGCCTTCTGCTTCGCAATGCGGCTGTACTTGCCGGAGCTCTCCTTCCGGTAGATCAGGTAGTACTGGGCGCCTGTGACCTTCTTCCAGCTCACGGTGATCTTCCCGGTTCCGGCTTTTGCCGAGCGAAGCACCGGCGCAGCCAGCTCCGTTTCCTGAGAAACCGATGTCTGAGAAGCAGCTTTCACAAATACCGGATTTCCAAAAAAGAAAAGAACGATTCCAATTGCCATAAGAAGCAGGATCCCGGCTTCTCTGTTTTTCTCCTGTCGCTTTACCTCACTCATACTCTCCCGACTCCTGTCTCCCCGTACGATTCATCCACAGGATATGCTGCTCTTCACCGGATCGCCTCACTGCGGATGCTTTTCTCCGATTATACCGAAGAACTCTTCGCTTTGCAACGTTTGCAAAATCTCGTCTTCCTTCTCAGGTCCTCGTCTGATGATTCACATATTTTGCCTTATATTTCGAATAAACAATCTTCTGATTTTTATACAGTCCGTAATAGCCGGAGGTCGCGTAGCTGATGGAAACGGCGATGAGG
>JAJQCL010000170.1 GCA_021202715.1 Lachnospiraceae bacterium | reverse complement strand
CAGATGGGTATGAGCATCAATCAGCCCCGGTGTGACCAGCCGTCCGCCGGCGTCAATCCGGGAAAATTCTTCCGCAGAATATTCCTCCGAAATTTCTCCGATTCCCACGGCCCGGATAACGCCGTCAGCGTCGGCAGCGACCCAGGCGTCCCGGCGGATCCGAATCTCGCCCTGAGCCGCCCCCCGGCGGGCGCCCTTGCCCTCCGGGGTGGCAAGCATCCCTATATTGTATACACAGATTCCACGATTCATATGTGTCTCCTATGCTCTCTGCTTACTCTTTACGGTTTCCCTATTTTTCATCCAGCACCCGGCGAACCATCTCACGATCCGCGATAACCGGCACTGTGATGTGGTCGCTCTCCCTGAACATCTCATTGTACTCTTCCACCGTGGACACGGCGTTCTCGTTCCTGGCCCAGGCGCGGCGGGACACACCAACCATGGTATCCCAGGGCATGGATTTCTGCAGGATCTCATCGACACGTTTGCTGCCGTCAAGGACCATGCCGAAGCCGCCGTTAATAGCTTTGCCGATGCCGACACCGCCGCCGTTGTGCAGAGCCACCAGGCTCATGCCGCGCGCGCAGTTTCCGGCGAAGCACTGGGTCGCCATGTCGGCCATGATATTGGAACCATCCTTGATATTCGAAGTCTCACGGAACGGCGAATCGGTGCCGCCGGTGTCGTGATGGTCGCGGCCCAGCATGACCGGCCCGATCTCTCCGTTACGCACCATTTCGTTGAACTTCAGAGCGATCTTCGTGCGTCCCAGAGCATCCTGATAGAGGATCCGGCACTGGGTTCCCACGACCAGCTTGTTCTTCTTGGCATCGCGGACCCACACATAGTTGTCGCGGTCCTGATAACGGCGGTTAGGATCGATGCATTCCATCGCGGCACGATCAGTGGCATCCAGATCGGACTCCTTGCCGGACAGGCAGCACCAGCGGAACGGGCCATAGCCGAAGTCGAAGAGCTGCGGCCCCAGGATGTCCTCCACATAGGACGGGAATACGAAGCCGTCGGTCTCATCGTGACCGTTCTTCGCCACCTCGATCACACCGGCATCAAAAACGGCCTTCAGGAAGCTGTTGCCGTAATCGAAGAAATAAGTTCCCTTATCATGCATCTGGCAAATCAGCTCATAGTGATGACGCAGGGTCTTATCAACCAGCGTACGGAACTTCTCCGGATCGTCCGCCAGCATCTGGGTCCTTTCCTCGAAGGTCAGACCCTGCGGGCAGTAGCCGCCGTCATAGGGCACATGGCAGGAGGTCTGATCCGAAAGCAGATCGACATGCACCTCCTTCTCCAGCAGGAACTCCAGCAGATCCACGACATTGCCGTGATAGGCGATCGCACAGGCTTCCTTCTTCTCCTGCTTCTCCTGCGCAATGGCCAGCGCCTCGTCCAGGCTGTCAGTATAGCAGCTGACCCATCCCTGATTGTAACGGGTCATGATCCGGGAGATATCGACCTCCGCCACGATAGATACCGCACCGGCAATCTCCGCTGCCTTCCCCTGGGCGCCGCTCATGCCGCCGAGGCCGGAAGTGACATACAGCCGTCCCGCCAGATCCTTATCTTTAGGGATACCAAGCACCAGACGTCCCGCATTCAGAAGCGTGTTAAATGTACCATGAACAATGCCCTGCGGTCCGATATACATCCAGCCGCCGGCCGTCATCTGGCCATAATTGGCCACGCCCATGGCCGCCGCGCGGTTGAAGCTCTCCTGATTATCGGACATACCCACCATCAGACCGTTGGTGATGATGACACGGGGAGATTTCTCATTGGAACGGAACAGGCCCAGCGGATGGCCGGACATCACAACCAGCGTCTGCTCCTGGGTCAGAACCTCCAGATATTTCTTGATCAGCCGGTACTGCATCCAGTTCTGGCAGACCTGACCTGTCTCGCCATAAGTCACCAGCTCATAGGGATAGAGAGCAACATCAAAATCCAGGTTGTTGTCGATCATGACCTGGAAAGCCTTTCCCTCAATACAATTCCCCTTATATTCATCAATGGGCTTACCATGCAGGGCGCCCTGCGGACGGAAGCGGTAGCCATAGATGCGGCCATGCTCCTCGAGCTCCTGAGCGAATTCCTTCGCCATCTGCTCATGGTGCTGCTTCGGGATGTAGCGCAGCGCGTTCATGATCGCGGTCTCACGATCGCTCTCAGAAAGAACGGACTCTCTCTTCGGCGCCCGACGATATCCCGGAAGGAAGGTGGGATACTCCGGAAGCTCATCATCCAGCTGCAGGATCTGTGCGTTAAGATTCATGTTTTCCATTCCTTGCCTCGCTTTCTTAGGTTTGTGTTCCTACTGTCTTCTCTGATCTGCGAAAATACCGCAGGTTTTCCCTGCTATGAATCACAGTATAGAGACGCTCCGTCAACAAAACGTCTATTTTCTCGTCTTTTTTATGGACTTTTCCGTGAAATCTTGACGAACCAGAGATTTGCTCTTGCTTTTTCTCTTTATTCGCTTTAGAATACAAAGCATCTGGCACTTTAAAGTTATTTTATTTTCGTCCCGGAGGTGACCTTCATGGAATTGATTCAGGTCCATATGCTGCAGACCCCGCCCTCCATCGAATACAAAGGAAAACCGATCGTCTTCTCTCTGAAGAAGGCGGAGGCGCTCTTCTACTATATGGCGGTGGAAAAGAATGCCACCCGTACGACACTGGCGAGTCTTCTGTGGGGCGGCCAGCCCGACGAGGCTGCCCGCTAGAACCTGCGGAACGCCCTTTATACGATCAATACGTCCTTCGGCTTCGACCCCTTCAGTTCTCCTCAGAATCAGCTCCTCCAGCTGAATCCGGAGGTCTCTTTTGCGATTGACACAGATCAACTCACCAAGAGCAATGATCCTTCAGTCTATCACAGCGCCTTTCTCTACGGCTTCTCCCTGAAGGATTCCTACGAATACGACGAATGGATGAACCTGTGCCGCTCCCACTGCCTCACAGAATACCTGAATCAGATGGAGCAGCATTTCCGGGCTCTGCCCCCGGACGACGTGGCCGGACGGGAGGCGATCTTTCAGCGCTACATTGAAGCGGAGCCTCTGGATGAAAAGATCTATCAATGTATGATCGAGACCTATCGGGACAATAAATTATATCTGAAAGGCATCCAGTGCTATGAAAATCTCGTAGAGATCATTAAAGAGGAAATGGATCTGACGCCCAGTCAGAACCTCGAGCAGCTCTACCGCGAACTGATCCAGGCCTGGAACCGCTCTGAAACCCGGCCGGTACACCGGCACGACGAACCTCTGCTGGCCGGCCGCGCCCGGGAGCTGTCTACCCTGCGGCAGGCATTTCAGCAGCTGCTCCTGCACCGCGGCAGCACCCTGTTTATTCAGGGGGAAAAGGGTTCCGGCAAATCCTACCTGTGCCAGCATTTTCTTCAGGAGCTGCGGGACAGCGATGTGCTGATTCTCCAGACCGAGTGCTTTGAGTCGGAACAGAACATTCCTCTGCATCCCTGGAATACCCTTTTCTTCCAGCTCAACCGCTATTTACAGACGCATCCGGTGAAGATTCCCACCCGCTACACCCGCTCCGTGGAATCTCTGTTCCCCATGCTGGAGACACTGGGCAGTCTGGAAGAGCTCCCTCAGGACGTCGCCGGTTCCTACAACTACCGCGCCGCCCGCAACAGTGCCATCAAGCTCCTGTCTCTGGTCGGGGAGTCTGTTCCCATTGTGCTGTATCTGGATAATCTGAACTGCGCAGACTCTCTGAGCGCGGAATGGTTGTCCGCCCTGGTACGCGCCTGTGACGAAAACATCCTGATTCTCTGCACCTGTCCCCTGCATCTCTCCGAGAAATGGGAGAAATATGTCAACAACCTGGTCTGTCAGCGTCAGGTACGCAAAATGATCCTGGAACGCTTCACCATAGAAGATGTGCGGGATCTCATGATACGCTATACCGGTGACCAGGAACCCTCTCCCCGTCTCCTGAAGAAGGTCTATGCGGAAAGCCAGGGAAATCCCTTCTTCCTTTCCATCATTCTGGACAACCTGGAGACCAACCCCCAGCACCCTGACATCTCCGGCCGCGCCCAGGATATCCTGACAGCCCGGCTGACCGCCTTAAGTCACGAGCAGCGAAAAATCCTCGAACTGATCTCCTGCTTTCACGATTACGTCACCCTCGAGCTGCTTCTGGCCATCACCGGCATGGATATGCTCACACTCCTGGACAACGTAGAGAGTCTGAAAGAAGACGATTTTATCACAGAACGGGAGCAGAAAGGACAGATACATTTTCTGTTTCTCTACCCCAAGATGCGGGAATATGTGCGCAACACGCTCTCCCCTTCGAGAGCTCGCATCTATCATAACCGTATCGCCGATTACCTGGAGCAGCTCCCCTCTCCGCATAACAGCAACTGGTATTCGCAGCTGATCTACCATCACCGGAAGGGCGGCAATCCCGCCAAAAGTCTGTATTATCAGATCCGGCAGCTTCAGGCCTACTCCCAGCTTAACTATGAGCTGTATCCCAAGCTGCGGATTCCCGTAGATGACGATCTGCCCGACCAGAGCCAGTTTCTCCTCTCTCTGGAGGAGCTGAAGGGGGAACTTTCCCGCTATTACAGCCTGTACCCGGATCAGATTCCCTATGATGAAGCGGAGTGCCGTCTCTATCTGACGATTGGCCGAACCTGTATCCAGCGGGGCGATTATGAGAAGGGGCTGCCGCACATTTATCACATCCTCAAGGACAACCCGTATGTCCGCACAAGCCCGGAACTGCATCTGTCCTTCTACCGGCAGCTGGTCTTCTACGGCATTCAGACCTGGCAGCTTCCCACCATGCGGGATGCTCTGGAGCATTGCCGGCAGATCGAAGAAGGGCTCTCCTCCATCAGCGAGCGGGCCGTCGGCAAGAGACTCTGGGGACTTTACTACTCCATGTCCGGAGACTATGAGACCTCCGACCGTTTCCTGAATGAAGCCATCGACGCCTTCCAGAGAGCCCCCCTGCAGCTGTCTACCTATACCATCAACCTGGCCGCCTGCTACAATTATCTGGGAGAAAATCAGCTCCGCCAGGAAAATTATGAAGAAGCGATCGAATTATATCAAAGAGCAATCGACCTGTGCAATGACCGGGAAGAGATGGAGAACCCCACCTTCTACACAAACCTGGCGCAGGCTTATATCGGGCTGGGACGATTCAGAGAAGCCTCTGAGACTCTGACACGGGCGCGGACGCTGTATGAGAATTCTCCTGTATACATGGGGCGGACCATCGCGTACGTCTCCTCCTCCTGGCTGGCCTTCCGTCAGGGTGAGCCGGAGGAAGCCGCCCGCTTTCTCTCACAGGCACAGGCGGATGCGGGAAAACTGGGCTCACCGCTGAACGAGGGCTCCCTGGCACTCCTGTCCTGGCTTCTGAAAAAAAGCGGAGAAGCTGCCTTCGACAGGCTGTTGCCTTTGTCTGCAGAGGAGTATCTGGAGGAAGCGCACAAGTGTCTCGATAACCTGCCTTTTTCCTTACCTGAGACGGAATCCTGAGCAAAGAATCTTTACTCCATCGACTCTTTCGCAGCTGCTGCCTCCTTATTTTTCGCTTTTAATGCGGCAGCAAGTGCCTCTTCTTTGGCGTTATAATTTTTAACAACCTCAAAAAGTTCATCTACATGAGGATCCTTCGGGAAAATAAATCCACAGGCGACATGGATAACAATATTAACCGCCAGGCCAACCATACCGCCATTCCATGTCACACTGCCGGACAGAGCCGCATAGCTGATAGCCACAACAAGTCCCGCTACGAAACCGGCAAGAGCACCGTATTTGTTGGAGCGCTTCCAGTACATACCGAACACCAGAACTGGAACCACCTGGCAGATGCCTTCGTTGACTATGATAGCAATGTTATACAGAGCCGGCAAATCCGCCAGGGAGATACCAATACCGATGACAGAATAGATCAGCAGCGACCAACGGGCAATTTTCAGACGTGTTTCAGAAGAGAGTTCTCCTTTTTTATAAAAAGGCTTGATGAAATTCTCCGAGATAATGACTCCGTGGGAATTCATGATAACCGATACCATACTCATACCGGCTGCCACCACAACGATCCCGCAAAAGCCTAAAAATACCGGGCCAAATGCCAGATCAGCGACAACAAACAGAGACGTCTGTGAACCAATCGCATCTACCGCAGACTGAATCGTTGTAGATCCCAGGGCAACAGTGTAGAGCATAACGCTGAAGATGAAACAAATCACCGCGCTCCAGGCAGAAACACGTTTTACATCCGTAACACTTTTGGAAGTATAAATCCTGCTGAAAAAGCTTGCCCAGGCCATGATGCCCAGAGTTCCGGTGATAATCAGAGAACACCAGTGCTCATAGGTATAATCCCCTCCATGGGATATCAGCAAATTATCGGGAGCCGCCTCCATCACCTGCTGATACAGCGGACCGAATCCACCCCAGAGACGATATACCACAAAGATAAATCCAATCGCGATCACTGCAGAACTAATGACTCCCTGAACAAGTTCTGTGACTGCAACCGATTTCATGCCGCTGTAAAGAATATAACTCACCACCACAATGCCTACGATAACGGTCCCTATTTTGGCTCCGACTGCATCATGCGTAACAGCCTGTATAACCATTCCCATAGAGGCAAATTCCATAATTACCCAGGGCGCCTCGATGAGAATACTGCAGGCAGCAAAAAACAGAGTCAGAGGACGACATTCATAACGAAGCTGAATGAAATCCGGCTGTGTCAGTAAATTGAATTTTCGCCCCCAGATCCAGATCTTCCTGGCATAAACATAAGAGAAGAGAAATCCCAGTGTACTGAGGACAAAATAATACTGTGGAATCAACCCTTCTTCAGTCCCCCAGGAAAACCAGCTGGTGAAGGTGGAGGCCGTAATAGATATACCCATCATCACAAAAAGCACAGTCACCCATCCCAGGCCGCGATTTCCCACCGCGAATTCTTCAATGCTCTTTTCCTGCATCTTACCGGTCTTTGTCCCGAATGCGGCGACAAGAATGACAATAAAATACAGGATCAATAATCCCACGGAAATAAAAGTATCACTCATATCTGTTTGCCCTCCTGTTCTTTGATTAATTCTTCCAGATCAAACTCATCGCTGTCATATTTCGCATCAAATTTATACATAATAAAAAGCAAAACGACAACCAGACCCGTAAAAAAAATAATGAAGAACTGGGACAGAGGCATAAAGCCAACCCAGATATCGTTGCGGTCAAACAGCTCCACAATCGGAGGACAAACTAAAATAAAGCAACAAATACAAATAAGAACCGTCATAATGATTCGAAACCATTTTATCTTCTTTGGGCTCACGTGCTATTCCTCGCACAGCCTTCCAGCCATGCATTCCTTTCTTTTCATGGATTTGCTGCGCCGCGGGTGTCCTTACTTCCACCCGCATGACGTTTCGGTTACACGTCTCCCCTCCGACGTAGTTTCTTTTCTCCGGTGAGGAGACGGGAATTCCCGCCCCTCACCGCTCTCCTTGCCCTTACAGAACCAGAATCTTACGGAATACCTCTTCCAGATCCTGAATATCCACCGGCTGACGAGGGCATCCCTCGATATCTACCTCCTGCATGGCATCCTCAGCAAATTTATGGATCTGCTCGTCCGTGACAGGTCCGATATCAACCTTCTCTGAAACATCGATGGCGGTAAAGAGCTGATGGATCTTTTCAATCAGCTTATCCGCAGCATCTTCCACCGTGCACTCCTCCCCGAGATACTGCATGATCTCATAGTATTTCTCCGGCACTGTGTCCTTCGTATACTCGATGCTGGGGATCTGTGCGACGCCTACTCCCAGACCATGCGGGATCTTGTGCAGTACAGACAGCGGACAGCTCACGGCGTGGGGAATAATGCATCCATCCTTGGACTGCGCAATACCCGCATACATGGATGCCAGAGACATATTAATTCTCGCCTCCTGGCTCCCCTCCACCGCAGCGGGAAGATTCTCAAAAGCCAACCTGATCGCTTCCAGGCCCAGCAGTTCGGCGATCTTGTTATCCAGGTTCGAAGCATAGGCCTCTACCGCATGTCCCAGCACATCAAGTCCGGTATTCGCGGTAATATTTCTCGGCACGTTAAAGGTCAGAGCCGGATCAACGAATGCGTAATTCGGCGCAATCTCCGTGGTAAGCATCAGATCCTTTTTCTTGCTGCGATCTGTGATAACAACACAGTCCGAAACCTCTGAACCGGTTCCCGAAGTCGTCGGAATGGCAATGACCGGAAGGAACTTCTTATCAGGCACCTTCATATCATCTCCGCGCATCAGCATGTAATCCTCGATGCCTCCGCCATTTGTTGCCACCACTGCAGCACCCTTTCCCACATCCATGCAGCTTCCGCCGCCGATCGCAATAATTACCTGGGCGTTCATTTCCGTACACATTTTCGCACAGGCATCCACCTGTGTAGACAGAGGATTCTGCTGAATATCGTCATAAATCGCATACTCTATGCTATTGTCCTCCAGCACTTTTTTAATGGGGTCAACAATACCGATCGACTGTAATACCTTATCCGTGACAAGAAGCACCTTGCTGGCTTTCTCCCTTTCGAGAGCAGTCATGATTTCCAGAGATTTTCCTACTCCAAACTCAATGATGGTCGGGAACTCAAATGTAAATGCAGGTATCATAATATCCTCCTTTAAGTATTTCTAAGTATTTCGTTGTTTTTTTAGTCAAACCACTCAGACGGGCAGACATTCGTATTGATATTAATCTGTTTCACTTCCGTATAATCATCCAGCCCATATATCCCCAGTTCACGGCCGATTCCGCTCTGTTTATAACCGCCCCAGGGCGCCTCAGGATATACGGGACCATATGTGTTAATCCATGTGATGCCCGCTCTGAGTTTTTTCACCACACGAAGGGCTTTACTCAGATCGTTGCTGAAAACGCCGGCCGCCAGACCATAAGTCGTATCATTTGCCAGCCGAATCGCTTCCTCTTCACCATGGAATTTCTGGATAACTACAACAGGGCCGAAAATCTCTTCCTGAACGATCCGCATATCCGGTGTCGTATCCGTGAAAATGGTCGGAGCAATAAAATATCCCTTTTCATATTCCTGACCCGTCATACGGTATCCGCCAAGAGCCACTGTAGCCCCCTCTTTCTTGCCGATCTCTATATACTCCAGCACCTTCTTCATCTGGTGTTCACTGATGACCGGACCCATCCGAACTCCTTCATCCAGACCGTTGCCGATTCTGATCTTTTTGGCCCCTTCGATGAGTTTCTCTAAATATTTGTCGTAAATCGTATCTTCCACCAGAATCCGGGATCCCGCACTGCAGACCTCTCCCTGATTATAGAACATACCGTACAAACCGTAGTCCACCGCTGTATCGAAATCTGCGTCCGCAAAAATAATATTGGGAGATTTGCCGCCCAGTTCCAGGCAGATTCCCTTCACATTTGAAGCCGCCGCCCGCATGACCTCGCGTCCGGCCTTGATGCTGCCGGTAAATGCGACCTTGTCAACGTCCATGCTCTCCGCCAGTACGTTTCCGATTCCGGCGCCCGCGCCCAGCACCAGGTTCCCAACTCCTTTCGGGAAGCCGACCTTTTCCCTCATCTCTACCATCTTAATGGCAGACAGAGGCGTCGTCTTGGAGGGCTTCAGGATAATCGTATTGCCTGCCGCCAGAGCCGGTGCAACCTTCCAAATCGCCAGAGAAATCGGGAAATTCCAGGCGACAATCAGAGCACAGACCCCGATCGGCTCACGAACCGTCATGGCGTGAACATTGGGATCATTCAGATCGTATGTCTGCCCCGTAGGCTTGGTCACTAATCCCGCATAGTAGCGCAGGATATTAGCAGAATCATACACGTCATACTCCGACTCAATCAAAGCCTTGCCCGTGTTCAGAGTCTCCAGGCGTGCCAGCTCCGCTACATTCGCTTCCATTTCGTCAGCGAATTTCTTCAGCAGTTCTGCCCTCTCGTAAGCCGGAGTGTCTCCCCAACCATCCTCATAAAAGGCTCTTCTGGCTGCGGCGATCGCCTTCTCAGCATCCTGTGAAGTGCCTTCCGCCACTTCGCAGATGACAGAAGCATCATAGGGATTCAGGATTTTCCTTGTCTCCCCGGAGGAGGATTCCACCCACTCCCCATCGATGAACATTTTTCCCAGATCCATACTGCACCATCCTTTCTTGCATGGTCATACCCGCAATGCGAGCGAGTCACTTTATATTATACGACTCATCCAGACAGCCTTTTCACGCACTGACTCCCCTCATGAACGATGTCTATATAATCATCATTATGTCTCTTTCCTATGCTTCCAGCAGTTCCAGACGACTGTCAGCCTCCACCACAGGAAGCAAAGCTTCTGAAACCTGAATTTCTTCCAGTTCCAAAGTACTGCGAATCCGAACGATTTTCAGATGTTCCCGATCCACCCCACGCAGAATCTTCACGGCAATCTTCACCGCCTCATCCTCATCCGCCGCAATCAAAGGCACCTTGCAGTCATCCACACACTTGATGGCGATAGCGTTGGCATACATCGCCTCATAATCCAGCTGTTCGAAAACCTTCCGGGTGATGATGTCGAACACCCCAAGTCCGATGCCGTTTCCATGAGAGGCCGGTGAGATGTCCAACAGGACCATCCGGTTGATCTCCGGGACGTCCAGAACAAATTCATTCAGGATGTAGCTCTTCCCCAGGATATTGGGGTCAAACCCCGCTCCGGAGATGTCCTTCCCGATCTGTTCCACGATCAGAATATCAATCTGCGGAATCATGAGGATCGGCATATTCTTCCTCGCCTGCTTCACCAGCTCGATCTCATCCTCGATCAGCGTCTCCCGCGGCAGCGCATGGATCCCGTAGGTCTCATCATAGGCATTTTCCAGAATCGCCACCCCGAATCCCACCGGCGCATGCTCCAGGATCAGTGTCGCCGCCTCCTGCAGGGTCTCCCCGAAGTGAGAGAATTCCTCTTCATGGATGGCGGAGCAGCCCCGATGGTTGCCCAGGCCGATCACCAGCATCTTGCAGATGCCGCTCTGCAGCGGCGCGACGAAGTCCGTGTGCAGCTTCACCCGGTTGATGGGAACGATCAGATCCGCCTCGAAGGCATTTTTGTCAAACCACACCTGGATTCCCCGCGAGGTCTCTCCCAGATGGACTACATCGGTATCGGTTTTCACGGGGACGCCCATGGCTTCCTCCGTGATCCCATAGCCGGTAAGGACTTCTCTCTGCCCCTCCGCAGTACCCCCGCCATGGCTTCCCATGGCGGAGACAATGAACGGCTCGGCTCCCAGAGCCTGCAGTTCCTCAATCACGGTCTTCACGATGCAGGGCAGATTCCGAATGCCCCGGCTGCCCACGGCCACAGCCACCCGGCTGCCCGGGTGAACCTTGCCGCGGATCTCCGGGCGCGCCAGTTCCCGGCGCACGGTTCCCTCCACATCCTCCAGCCGCGTACGGTCGAAGTTCTGACGGACCCGGTGCATGGCGGGCAGAGAGATCGCGTAATCTTCCGGTAAAAGTAAAGGCATAGCAAACCTCCTCTCTCTGGCTGATCTGTTGCTGTCCTACAGAATTTCCACGAATCCCTCGTCCGCGTTGACAAGCACCGTATCTCCATCCTTCACAGTCTCGTAGAAGGCAGGATCCACTTTGTCCACCATGGGGATCTCCATGATGATGGCGCCGGCCACGATCACCGGATCCGGATTTTTAATGATGAGAGCCGCCGGCATATTGTGAAAACGATCCAGATGATACAGACCATCCTGCTGCACCACGGAGCTTCCCTTCCCGCCGGGGAACACCAGCACCTTCCGGGCAATGATCCGCCCCTCCAGCTCATGATTCATCTCTTCCATCATACCGTCTTCCGGACGCACCTGGTAAAACATGATGCGGTCTTCTGTCCGAATGACCTCCGCCTGCGCCTTTCCCTCTGAAATCTTATGACAGGAATATTTTTTACTCATATTATTTTACCTCCCCCGTCAAAGCGGCCTCAATACAGGTATCCAGATCGCGAATCAGGAAATGAATCCCCCGACGGCGCGGATAATAGGCACATTTCGGTGATTCTGTGACGCCCACCTTCCCCTTCAGGTAATGCCAGCAGGGCTGATCCGGGCAGGTATCGGAGATCAGTTCCGCACCGGCTGCCGCGAGGATTTCTTCGATTCCCATCCGTTCGGCCATCTGCAGAGCGTGACTGGACACGAGGATGTACATGGGCACCGTCAGCTTCTTCCCCTCGATCTGACGGGCGATATAGATCGCCTCCTCCAGGGTGAAGTGCGGGCAGCCGAACATGGCGAAGTCTACTTTGGAGCTGTTCACCTTATCGCTGAACTCTTCCTGCATATCCTGCAGGTCCTTGTCGGTGATGACCACCTCACGCTTCGGCTTCGCGCCGCCCAGCGCCGCCTCCAGCGTCGGGGCTTCGGGCGTACATCCTACGATGTGATACATGCCGTAGGCGCCCGAGGTATTCAGCTCGGCGCCCAGATTGCGCAGAGCCTCCGGCGTGATCGTATGCGGCAGACCCGTGAAGACAGGAATGCCCTCGCCGATCTTATCTCCCATCATGCCCAGCAGATGGTACTCGTACGCCGTCTTCATATCGGCCTCTACATGGACCACGATATCACCCTTGCGGTTCTCATCGAGGAGCAGTCCATACTCCGGCACATATCCGGTGACCGCCGCGCAGAGGGCACTGTTGGCGCTCTCCCGGTTGGTGCGGGCGCCCCAGACCGAATTCGCGTAAGGCGTGGCGCTGGACTCGGAGAACGCACACACCTCGCCGAAATTCGGAACATTCGTCGCGATATAGGGCGTACAGTTGTAGGAAAGAACCGCGCCCAGTCCCCGGTAGGCTGCGTCAGTGCGGCGCATATGATCCGCATCCTCCTCATCCACAGGATGTGCGCAGGACCCGGTAAAATGTCCCAGGCAGAAGCCCGGATTGACGGTGGGCGCCACGCGGCACTTCGCGCCGGCTTTCAGCAGCTTCTCAGCGAACCACAGATCGCCCGCCTGGTTACTCAGAGCCACATGCGCTCTCTTGATGGGGACCATGCGGGGAGCGTCAAAACACTCCCCGATGCCGACCTGGATTTTCATCGCATAGGCGGCGCCTTCCCCGAATTTTCCGTCCAGCATTTCCTGCTGTTCTGTTGTCAATTTCATAAGTCTGCCTCCTCCTCGGAATTCTCCGTGAAACAAACAATGATGTCTACCGTACCGCCCCTCACGCATCACGGCGAGGGGACAGCTAGAATCCAAATACTATGTGCGTGACGATTGCCGCCAGCGGAATTGCGAAGACTGTTCTCACGAGGAAGATGATGATCTGCTCCAGCATATTCAGCGGGATCTCAGATTCCAGAATGGCCAGAGAGCACTCGGAGAACATGATGATCTGCAGACCGGTCAGCACGACGATGAAGAAGCAGGCCATCTCGGAAGCACCGGCTGCGGCCGCCACAGACGCCGGAACCGCCAGGTCCGTGATACTGAGCAGGCAGGCGGAGGCGATCCCTTCCGCATCCGGGATGCCCAGAAGGTTCAGGATCGGAATAAACGGAAGACCGATGATATCAAAGAGCGACGTATTCACCTGGATAAAGAACGCAACCGTTGTAATACTCAGGATGAACGCAGCGATCTTCAGGGAATACATGGTCACGCTGACCAGTGTCTCTCCCAGATTCTTCCAGACAGGCGTGGTACCGGCTTTCTCCACAGCGGCATTGAAGCCATCCACGAACGAGTGGGCGGAGAATTTCTTTCTCTCCTCCGAATCAGGTTCGAAGGGCGTACCGTCATAATATTCGTTCGGTTTCTTGCAGAGGGGCCAGACCCGGATCATGATCGCCGCCATGATGAACAGCAGCAGCAGAGACCAGAGGATAACCTGGTTGTAATATTTCATGACACCGGCCGTCTCACAGACCACCGCATAAAAGCCCATACTGACGAAGCTGAAGTTTGTCGCAATGGCACAGGCCTCGCGTGTCGTATAGTGCTTGGAGACATACAGCTTGCTGGTGACATAGACGCCGACCGTCGCGCTGCTCACGAACGAAGTGACCGCATCGATGGATGCCTCGCCGGGCAGCTTGAACAGGGGACGCATCAGCGGGTTGATCAGGGCGCCGATAAAGTCCAGGAACCCGTAATCGACCAGGAACGGAACCATAAAACCGGCAATGATGATCGTGATCATGACGGATTTGCCGAGTGCCAGACTCTCTCCGCCGACAGCATCACAGATCACGGAATACGGGCCAACCTGGAAGATGATCATCAGTGCGAAGACCAGGCTGGCGGCATACAGGACAAAAGAAAACGGTCCGGTCTCTCCGAAATGCTTCTTGAAAAACGGATGGTCGCCCGTCTTTCCCAGAAAAACGAAGATCAGCAGCAGGATGATCGCCGCGACCAGCAGCCAGTTGTGAATGGGTGCAATCAGTGCTTTGATGAAAGAGAGGCTCCACACGAGAGGTGTGCTCCACTCTCCACCGTCAGGAATCACAGGTACAAAGAAATAGATGATGCCGATCGCGGACATGAGGATAAATTTAAAGGTTGCCTTTCCTCTGTCGTAGGTCGGTGTCGTTGCCTCAACAGCCTCAGCGGCCTCATTCGGCGTGTCAGGATTGACAAGGTTTTCTGGTTTTTGACTCATAGTTCTACTCTCCTTCGATTTTACTCTGCCTTCATCGCTCCTTCAAAATGATTTTGCCGTCCACGCCCACTCTCCCCTCAGAATGTTTTCGCTTTCAGCCCTCACTCTCCCCTCGAAATCACAATATTACAATTTCATTCTGTCTATAGTAAACGACTTTATGTCGTTTACTTTCGCGCCGATCGCGGGCTGCGCAAGCAGCCATTCCCTGCGCGATCGTGTGCATCATTTTTATAGTGGACGACAAATATTTTTGTCGTTCACTGTAAAATGATCCGCGCGTCCGCCGCCTCGACCCGATCCGGGTAGACGAAGACGGGATTCAGCTCGCCCTCTTTCAGCTGCGGGTAGATGAACGGCAGCTGGGAGAAACGGTGAATCAGCTCTGCCAGACCTTCCACGTCCGCCGGCTCCTGCCCGCGCGCACCCGCCAGAAGCGGCCAGGTCTTCAGCTCATGCAGCATCTCCAGGGCATCCTCTTTGGATACCGGAGCCACCCGCAGGGAAATATCCTTCAGGATCTCCGTGTAGATGCCTCCCATTCCGCAGATCACCACCGGACCAAACTGCGCGTCCCGCGAGAAACCGACGATCATCTCCTGCGCCTTTGCCAGCATCGGATAGAGGATCACGCCGCGGAAATCCTTGTCCGCCGCCATGGCCGCGATCTCATCGAAAGCCGCCAGAACCGCCTCATCGGAGGCCAGATTCAGCTTGACGCCGCCGAAATCCGACTTGTGCAGGATCTGCGGCGAGACCACCTTCAGGACCAGCGGATAGCCGATCTCGTGCGCCGCCTCCACCACATCCTCCCGACGGGTCACGAAACGGTGCTTCGGCACGGAGACGCCTTCTCCGCCCAGAAGATCCATACTCTCATACTCGAGCAGAGCATTGCGTCCGGGCTGCACGTCGAAGTGCTTCTCTTCAAAGGTCTCAGGTACATAGTGACGGGATTTCTTCAGGCGGGCATACTCGGCGACCTTCGAGAGGGCCCGCACGGCCCGCTCCGCCGACGCGAAGCAGGGAGCGCCGCTCTCATCCAGCAGCTCTTTGGCTTCCTCGATGTCCTCACCGACCTCAAAATTACAGGCAACGGGCTTGCCGCTGGCCTTCGCCGCCCGGATCGCTCCCTCAGCAATGGGAAGGGCTTTGAGATAAGGCGTGCCAATGTCGATAACCAGCGCCAGATCGTATTCCTCCAGCATCACCTGCGTGGATTTCTCATACTGCTCGTCGGTTCCTTCCACCGTCACATCGATGGGGTTGGCCAGACCGGCAAAAGAAGGAAGGAATTCCCGCAGTCTGTTCTTCGTCTCCTCCGAGGGCTCCGGCAGCGTAAGCACACTGCCCTCAGTCGCATCCGCCGACATGACGCCGGGGCCGCCACTGTTGGTGATGATCGCCAGCTTCTCTCCTCCTGCTTCAGGGAGCAGGCACAGAGCCTTACAGATATCCAGCATGTCTTCCACGCTGTCCGCCCGGATCGCACCGGC
>JAJQCL010000078.1 GCA_021202715.1 Lachnospiraceae bacterium | reverse complement strand
CAAGCCGCCTCCTGCCCGATTAATATTCCCCTCTCCACCGCCCGCTCATTTCCTCGACGGCCTGCCCTGCCTCCAGAGAGGCCGGTACGTTGAGGACGCGCTGGTTGGCGCTGCCGCGGAAATTGAGCTCGAGGCTGCGCTGTGCGGCGAGGTAGGGGCCGTCGATGAGGATGTCGATGGTTTCCAGTAATTCTCTTTGCGCCGGGGTTCCTGCGAGGAGCTCTTCGAAGGTGTAGCCGCTGTAGGCGGCGATCTCATAGCCTTCCGCTTTCAGGAGGCGGCCCAGCGCGGCGAAACCCGCGGCCTGCGCGAAGGGCTCGCCGCCGGAGAAGGTGACGCCCCGGCTTAAGGGATTGGCGTGAATGGCGGTGAGGACCTCCTCGGGATCCATCTTCCGGCCGACTCCGAATTCCCAGGTCTCGGGGTTCTGGCAGCCGGGGCAGTGGTGCGGACAGCCCTGGCAGAAGATGGTGGTACGCAGGCCCGGGCCGTCTACGATGCTGTCGCCGAGGATCCCGGCCAGATCAAGCATGGCTGGAGAGACCGTGCTTCACGCGGTCCCGCTCCTCCGCCCGCTTGGCGTCGTTCCATTTGTCCATGGTTCCTACCAGGTAGCCGGTGATGCGGCGGATGCGCTCGAAGCCGACTCCTTCGCCCATTTTCGCTTCGTGATTGATCATCGTCATAGGAATTCCTTCTTTCTTTTACTCTTTATTCTGTGATTTGTGTGCAGTCGTGTCTGACAGGTTTTCGCAGGAGCTTTCCCGGTATGCTGTCATTCAATGCCCTGAAAAGCGGGCATCTCCGGGTACATTTTGCGCAGTTCCTCGATGCGTTCCGGTGCGATGGCTTCGCCCTCATGGCGGCCGCAGCGGGGGCAGACGTCGCCGATGACGCCGACGTAACCGCAGACGGGGTCGCGGTCGACCGGGTGGTTGATGCTGCCGTAGCCGATGCCGCAGTCGTGCATCCAGCGGACGACGGTCTCAAAGGCCTCTACGTTTTTCGTTGTGTCGCCGTCCAGCTCGACATAGCTGATGTGACCGGCGTTGCAGAGCGCGTGGTACGGAGCCTCCAGGCGGATCTTGTCGTAGGCGGAGATCGGGTACCATACCGGGATGTGGAAGCTGTTGGTATAGTATTCCCGGTCGGTGACACCGGGAATCTTGCCGTAGCGTTTCTGGTCCATGCGCAGGAAACGTCCGGAGAGACCTTCCGCGGGGGTGGCCAGCAGGGTGACGTTCATTTTCAGCTCCTGCGACTTCCGGTCGCAGTAATCGCGCATATGGCCGATGAGGGCGAGTCCCTTTTCCTGCATTTCTTCGTTCTCTCCGTGGTGCTTCCCGTAGAGAGCGGTCAGCGTCTCCGCCAGGCCGATGAAGCCGATGGAGAGGGTGCCGTGCTTGAGCACTTCGCGGATCGAATCGCGCAGTCCCAGCCGGCCGGAGTCCAGCCAGACGCCCTGCCCCATCAGGAAGGGGAAGTTGTACACGTGCTTGCCGGCCTGGATCTCGAAGCGGTCCAGGAGCTGCTGCATGGTGAGCTCCAGCATCTCATCCAGTTTCTTATAAAACGCCGTCTCGTCGCCGTGGCTTTCGATGGCGAGACGCGGCAGGTTGATGGAGGTGAAGGACAGGTTGCCGCGGGAGTAGGCGATCTGTCTGGTCGGATCGTAGACATTTCCCATGACGCGGGTACGGCAGCCCATGGTCGCCACCTCGGTCTCCGGATGCCCCGGCCGGTAGTACTGCAGGTTGTAGGGCGCGTCCAGAAAGACATAATTGGGGAACAGGCGCTTCGCACTGACCTTGCAGCTTAAGCGGAACAGGTCGTAGTTGGGATCGCCCTCGTTGTAATTGACGCCCTCCTTGACCTTGAAAATGTGGATCGGGAAAATGCAGGTCTCGCCGTGTCCGAGCCCGGCATCCAGCGCCAGCAGGATGTTGCGGATGGCCATGCGGCCTTCCGGCGAGGTATCCGTCCCGTAGTTGATCGAGGAGAACGGGGTCTGGGCGCCGGCGCGGGAGTGCATGGTGTTCAGGTTGTGGACAAAGCCCTCCATGGCCTGGAAGGTCTGATGCTCAGTCTCATCCCCGGCGCGCCGCCGGGCACGAGCGACGATGCGGGCCGCGCGTTCCGCAGACAGAATCTCTCTGTCTTCCGCCGTGTTGAGTACCTCGCAGAGGGCAGCGGCAACGGTCTCATCGAAGATAGGTTTATTGCAGAGACGGGCCGGTTCTCCGGCTGCCTGCTCCGCCGCGGCGATGGCGCCCTGCGCGGCCTCTGCGACGTCTTCCCGGTCCAGATAGTCCTCCACGGCATCCCGCAGGACATGCGCGTAGGTCCTCCGGTAGGTCTTGGCGATGCCCTCCGCCATTCCGTAGTCGAAGTTGGGGATGGACTGTCCGCCGTGCTGGTCGTTCTGGTTCGACTGGATGGCGATCGCCGCCAGCGCGGTGTAGCTCTGAATAGTTTGCGGTTCCCGCAGATAGCCGTGGCCTGTTGAGAAGCCGCCGTGGAACAGCTTCAGGATATCGATCTGGCAGCAGGTCGTGGTCAGCGAATAGAAATCAAAATCGTGAATGTGGATGTCGCCGTTCCGGTAGGCCTGTGCGTGCTCCGGGCGCAGCAGATAGTTCTCGTTGTAGGCCTTCGCTCCGGCGGAGCCGATCTGCAGCATGCTTCCCATGGCGGTGTTCCCGTCGATGTTGGCGTTATCCCGCTTGATGTCGCTGGCACGGGCATCCACCCGAGTGATCTCGTCAATGGTCTTCATCAGGGAGGTGTTCGCTTCCCTGACCCGGGTACGGTTGGCGCGGTACAGGATGTAGGCCTTGGCTGAACGGCTGAAGCCGTGATTCATCAGCTGCTTCTCCACCATGTCCTGGATGACTTCGATGTTCGGAGACTCATTGGGAAAAGAGGATTCCAGTTCTCCCTGGACATCGTTGGCGATGCGTGCGGCGTCAGCCGCATTCCCCTCGCCGGAGGCCTCCAGTGCTTTCAGGATGGCGGCAGCGATTTTATTCTCATCATACAGGACGACGCGTCCGTCCCGCTTGGTTATACTCTGGATCATAACAGATCCCTCCTACTAGATTTAGTGGTCGCATGATGCGCCAGCCACTATATTTTGACATACAGAGGACTCTTTGTCAATACCTTCCGCAGGGAATCCTGCAGGGTGTATGACCCGGAGGGCGGGAGGAACTCCGGCCCGGATACCGTCTATGCGCGCAGCCGTTCCGCGATCTCTTTTCCCGCGGGACTGGCGGCCAGGCCGCCGGCGCCGGTCTCCTTCAGCTCGGCCGCCATCCGGTCGCCGACCTCCCGCATGGCGTCAAAGACCTGATCCGGCGGAATACGGCTCTCGATTTCGGCCAGAGCCATGTCGGCCGCGGCGAGAGCATTGACGGCGCCGACGACATTGCGCTTGACACAGGGAACCTCGACCAGACCGGCTACGAGAGCGCGGTCCGTGCCGTGGCCCCGGCCGGTGGCCAGGAAGGAACCGTACATGCCGATCTGCGCCCGGACCGGCCGCTGTGCCAGGAGCCGCCGCGTGATCAGGCCGAAGCGGACGGCTCCCGCGGTATGGGAACTGGAGGGGCCTATCATCACCGGGCCCAGAATCTCGAAAATATTCATCGGAGCGTTTCCCTTTCTTCGATTGTATTTTTCAGAGCGCGTTTTCTGTCCGCGCCTGTCCCCTCTGTTTGCTCCATTATCCGTGGAAGAGGCGGAGAAGTCAAGAGAGGAGAAAAACAAACTATTTGCCGTCCAATCCTGGCCTGGATGACAGAATTCGTCTATCGGAAAGTTACTATTCACAGCTGGTTTTTGCGCATGACAAATAGGATGGTACTCATT
>JAJQCL010000121.1 GCA_021202715.1 Lachnospiraceae bacterium | reverse complement strand
CAGAGTGAAGACAAGACATTGTACGCTGTCATACACAGCGGAAGCCGCAGCCTTGGGAAGTCTGTCGCAGAGTATTACATGAAAGCAGGACAGGAGGCATTAAAAGAGCAGGGGATTGAAGCACCTTATGAGCTTATTTATCTCACAGGTCAGCTGTTAGAGGATTATCTGCATGACCAGTGGATTGTTACACAATTTGCAGAGCAGAACCGTGCCGCGATGCTGGATGAACTTGTAAAAGGCATCGCCCTTGTACTTCTCGTTGGTGAGAATACTCTTGACGCAGCTTGAATTCCAACGGTCGCTGCCGCCAGGTGATTTGATGCCTTCATCGGTCAGCGTTCTCGCAATCCGCATGGGTGACATCCCGGTGAGGAACATTCCGTAGATGCGCTGTACCAGCTTTGCCTGTTCCGGATTGACCACAAGGCTCCCGTCCTCACCACGGTCATAGCCGAGGAACCGCCTGAACGGAACGGTCACCTTTCCATCGGCAAACCGTTTTCTCTGTCCCCAGGTGCAGTTCTCCGAAATCGACCGCGCCTCCTCCTGCGCCAGTGAAGACATGATTGTAATGAGCAGTTCGCCTTTGCCGTCAAAGGTCCAGATGTTCTCCTTCTCGAAGTAGCACTCGATATTCTTTTCCTTCAGTTGGCGGATGGTAGTGAGGGAGTCGACCGTGTTTCTCGCAAATCTGCTCACCGACTTTGTTATGATGAGGTCGATTTTTCCGTCCAGTGCGTCAGCGACCATGCGCTTAAAGCCCTCCCTGTGTTTCGTGTTGGTTCCCGTGATTCCTTCATCTATGTAAACGGAGGATTTGATACAAGGAAACAGGGCAAAACCACCGAAAAAGGCGCAAAAATAGGGCTATCTGAGGTAAAATCCACCCTCAATAGCCCGTTTTTTACAGTATTTTGATTCAGCCACGACCGGTGCGCTGGGAGAGTAGTCACCCTTGCGGTGACTGATTTTGCAATAATTAAAATGTGCGAGGAAAAATTAAAAGGTGCAAAGTCTCTCCAATACATTCTATTCCCGAACGAAAAGAATGTCTGCAAATCATATGCTTAGTCTGGCAGCAAGAGGATAAATCAGCCGTTAATTCCCTCCATGACAATTTTAAAGTTTTCCTCTTTCTCAGGGGTGGGAGCATAAATATAAAGTGGTGATTCGTCACTGAGATTGTATGTACTACCACTGGCGACAGTTTCTCCATCTTTCTTTCCATAAACCCGCGAATCGGAACCCGTTTTATCTTTATAAACGTAGAATTTTATTTCCGTGTCCTCCTTGCCATTTTTGAGAACAGTAAACCTAACTTTCTTTTTCTGAAATCCTTTTATTGAGAAATTACCGCTTGCTCTATTTTTTTGACCACTTAAAGGTGTCTGCCGACTCATGATTTCAAGACTATCAGAACTCGAAAAATGGTTGTAATTGAACGCTTCTTCCTTATTAATGTTTCTGCCTGTTCCTAGACAAACAATATGTCCGGGACCTTCTGGATAGTCCGAATAAAGATAGACTCCTCCACCATACCTAAAATGGATAGAAAGCCATCCTCCAACACCTTTACCATGATCAGTTCTTCTGTATAGGTTTCCCCACACTCCGTACAAATGTAAGTCTTTACACCACTTGTAGTAGATGTCGCCGCTGTTGTGACAGTTCCATTATCCCAAGTGTGGCCTGTCGCCTTGGTCTCGTTTGCTGTGTAGCTGTCACCACAGACGGAGCAGGTGTAAGTGGTGTAGCCTCCTGCCGTACAGGTCGGTTCCGTTACAACAGCTTCGTAGCTGTGACCGGTAGCCTCAATCACGGGATCGATCTCCGTTGCCGCATCGGAATCACCGAAGCACTTCCCGCACCCTGAGCAGTACCAGTACTCTTTGTTGCCGTTTTCTGTGCAGGTTGCGTCCTTTGCACCCACATATGTCAAGCTGTGCGTGTGAGTGTAGGTAAAAGTACTCGAGTTCTCTAATAAACTCATCCGCACAGGCAATTTTGCAGGCTTGCTCAACTCTGTCTTTCTGCTCCTTCGTATACGGAGCGGAGTGCAGAAAGTCTACAGCCTCATAAATATTGCCGGACATTAGCATATTGCCCTGGGGGACATAGGAGAACCATCTCCGTGTTGCAGGGGATATATCAATCCCGCCGTGTCCCGGTGAAGTATCCGCATACAGTCTTCCGGACACAGGGGAATAAATACCCAGCAGGATTTTCAGCAGGGTACTCTTGCCGATGCCGGAAATGCCGGTCAGTGCGACAATCTCACCCTTCTCTATCTCATAGGTTGCACCGCTGATTAATTCTTCCTCTCCGTCATCGTAGATGAATGTCAGGTTCTCGGCATGAATGCCTGTGAAGTCGGGCAGCTTTCTTGACCCGCTTTCCTTTGGCAGCATCTCTATCTCAATCAGTCGCTCCGCTGATGCCAACATGGAATAATACTGCGGCACAAAGCCGGAAATGTTGGCGAAGGGGCTTCTTATCTGGCTGATGAGCTGCAGCACAGCGGTCAACGTTCCATAGGTCAGTGCGCCGTTTAATATTCCAAACCCACACCAGACTAAGCCAAAGAGATAGCTGCCCTGCATAACGCCGCCGAAACCGAAGTTACAGATATTTGAAAACGTTCTTCTCTTCATACGGGCTTTCTTATGCGCCGCAGCTTTTTCCTCTGTTCTGGCCGATGCCATTTCCTCCGCCTCAAAGCCTTTCAGAATCAAGAGGCTCTCCACGGATTCCTGAAGCCAGGAGCGGAGTTTCCCGTCTGTTTCCTGCACCTCTTTATGCAGCCGTTTCATTCTGCGGCGAAAGAGGAAAGTCACCCCCAGCATAACTAGCCCGCCGACAAGAAATATACTGCCGAACCGCCAGTCAAGAACCATCAGTATAACCAGTGCGCAGATAAGCTGAACCGCCATCGACACCACGCCGGGAATAATTTCCGTCGCATAGTCCGCCACAATCTTCACGTCGTTGGTCATGCGGTTTTGAAGCTCCCCTGTGTGGTAGGCTTTTAAACCGCTGTAGGTGCTGTGAAGGATATCATCATATGTATGTTGTTTCAGCCTGTTCTCAAGTGACGCTCTTGTCCGCTCGTCCGTCTGTCGGATAACGGCATGCAGGATAAGCTGAACGAGGATAATGCCGAGGAATATGCCGCTCCATTGAAGGAATTTGCCCCTGTCAAGAGCAACGGCGTAATCTATAGCATTCCGCATAACAAGCGCGAGGATAACTGAAAGGAACGCCGTCACACCCGTACATGCAGTCAGCAGCAGTATTCCGGCAAGACTGCCTTTCATCATTTTCGCAATCCAGCCAAGGGAGGAATCGCCGAGAATGTGTTTGCCTGTTGACACGATTCCTGCTGTTATTTTGTGTTTGAGCAGGCGCAGGGGATAGATAAAATTCCAGAACCAGACATACAGACGGTACAGTATATCTGTTGTTTTGATTTCCCGTTCTCCGCGCAGTCCGCCTTTCCCTCGCCAGCAGCTCTCCATAACGCCTTTGACGGAAGATAACGGCACACGCTCAATGGCGAAGGTATTATCGCCGCGGATGAGACACACGTCCCCGTCAAAGCCCACAATGCGATGAAGGACCTGCGTACCGTCGGGTCGAACGTACAGCACCACATCGTTCGTTTTGGGTTCGCCCTCCAATTTCCGAATCAGCACATGGGAGGAATAGGTATAGAGGAGAGGGCGCATACTGACACCTTTAATGGGTATCACGATAAAACCGGCGGTTTCCAGTTCATCCAGCTTTGTTGTCTGTGATGCTTGGTTTTGCTCCAATGCCGCTCCCTCCTTACTGTTCAATACCTGGCTGCGCGATAGCGGAACGTAGATACAGGCATA
>JAJQCL010000002.1:320-3898 GCA_021202715.1 Lachnospiraceae bacterium | reverse complement strand
CCACCAGCCCTTCGGCCAGATCCTGAAAGCTCTCCAGATAGACTTCCAGATTGTTGGCCACGCTCTCGGAAATATTCATCAGCTGATCGCTCTGGCTGTCCAGAACCGTTTGCCGATAGCTGCGAAACAGCATCGTCAGGACAATGGCCGCCAACACCGCCGTCACCGCGAGGATCGCAGCAAACAGCGCCAGCCAGCGACGTTCCTTTTTATTCTTTCTGTTCAGCTCCTTCATGGATCTCCTCCCCCACAGGTTTTCGTTTTTATGATACAATGGAGCCTCTGCGCTCCCATTCGATCTGTGCCGTTTTATCATCCGGCAAAATCAGGTGCAAACAGCGAAAGTCACATGGATATGATATTTTGTCGATTTTTACCAGGAACCTCATTTACATGTTGTCAAAAAAACAGTATACTTTTATTATGAAAGCCCTACCCGCAGGGCATGCTTTGCAAAGAAGCGGAGCCGAAGGCGAACGCTTGCTGTGCATACCCTTCGAGTAGATTGGTTTCTTTCATGTATACATGCGGCGGCCATTCCCGCCCATTTCCGGTCAGAAAGTTCCCCTTCCCATCATAGCGGAACTTCGGGAAAATGTACAGAAAGAGGACAGGTAAAATGGAAGAAAAAGTTCTGATCGTTGACGACGATCCCAGCATCCAGCGCCTCCTGAAGAAGGTCATGCTCAGCAACCAGCTGGCCGCCGACGTGGCCGGGAGTGCGGAACAGGCCCTGGCCATGCTACGCACCACCACCTACGCCCTGATCCTCATGGACATCACCATGGAGGGTATGGACGGCTTCGAAGCCGTGGAGCAGATCCGCGCCGCCCGGAACATGACCCCCATCATCATCGTCAGCGGTAAAAATGAAGACTATGACACACTCTACGGTCTCGAGCTGGGCGCTGACGATTACGTCACCAAGCCCTTCAATCCGGTCATCCTGGGAGCCAAGGTGAAGGCCCTGATCCGGCGCAACGAACAGGCACAGTCCTCTTCCTCCCGTTTCCTGACCGCAGGCCCCTTCCGTTTCAACAAATCCACCCTGCGTCTGCAGAAAAACGGTGAAGAGATCCCTCTATCCTCCAAGGAAACCCGTCTCATGGCCTTCTTCCTCGAGCATCCGGGCCAGGTCTTCTCCAAGGGTCAGATCTACCAGCAGGTGTGGAATGACGATTTCGTCGATGAAAATACCGTCACGGTTCACATCAATCACCTGCGGGCCAAGATCGAAGATACGCCCAAAAATCCCCGCCATCTGGTCACCGTCTGGGGGTTGGGATACAAATTTATCCCGGAGACGGAATAAAAGCCGAAAGAGAGCTGCCAGACCGCGGCAGCCCTCCCCGGGCAGTATCATAAATATAAGATTTCTCTGATAACCTGTCGATTTTCCGACATTTCGTATTTACAGCTGAATGATTCCGAAGAGCACCGCGGCGATCATGCAGATCAGACTGAAGCCCCACACCCATCCGAAGGATGCCTTAATGTGATCCTTGATATCCACCTCGGCCAGGCCGGTTCCCAACAGAGTGGCGGGTACCATCGGGCTGATGAAGGTCGCGCAGTTGCGGCACACGCACATGGCGATGGCCACCTGGATGGGCTCTATACCGTACTGCTGGCCGACCGTGATCATGACCGGCAGCACACCGTAGAAGTAAGAATCCGTGCAGAAAGCCAGAGCCAGCGGGACAGACAGGATGCCGATGACGATGGGGAGATGATATCCCACAAAATCAGGCATAAAGCTGGTCAGCAGCGTCGCCATGTAGTACATGACGGAGTTATTTACATACGCATCGCCGACAGTATAGCCGGACAGGATGCCCAGCAGCATCGCGGCAGCGACCAGGGTGCTGGCCATCATCATCGCGGGACCCGCATGGGACTTGATGATCGCGCTCTGCATCTTGCTGCCGGGATAGTTCACAAACAGCGCCAGCGCACAGCCGACCATGAACACCACATAAGAAGGAAGGTCGATAAACACCAGACCCAGAATGACCGCCAGCGTCAGCACCACGTTAAAGCCAAACAGCTTCGGCCGCGCCAGTTCATTGGCCTTCGCCTGCTGCGCCTCGTCGATAACCACTTCGCCCTCTTCCTGCGCCAGACGGCCATGCAGGCCGGCGCCTGCCTTCTCCTCCTTCTTGCCGAGGATAAAGGCAACGATAAAGGCCAGAACGATTCCTACCGCCTGAATCGGAAGAAGCTCTCTCCAGAGAACATTGGCCTCGATACCAAGCACGGAGGCGGAACGCATCGTCGGACCGGCCCAGGGCATCAGGTTCAGGACGCCCATCGCCAGCACGCAGATCGTCAGCAGCGTGGTGGGCTTCATGTGCATTCTCTTATAAATGGGCAGCATCGCGGGAATCGTGATCAGGAAGGTGGAAGCTCCGCCTCCGTCCAGATGACCGATCGTGGCGATCAGGCAGGTCATCAGCGTAATACCGACAACACTGTCACCCACCCGCGAGACCAGCGCGCCGATGATCACATCAAACATGCCCGCGTCGGTCATGATTCCGAAGAATAAAATCGAGAAAATAAACAAAGCCGCCGTCGGAGCCGTATCCGAGAATCCGGACTGGATGATCGTCTTGATGTCCGCGAGGCTGTAATAGCCTCCCAGCACCAGAATCACAGCCAGAATCGTGGGAACCACCACAAAGGCCATCGCCGGTACGGTCTTGTTCTTGAATAAAAGAACGATAATAGCGATGATGGCGACAAATCCGAGTACGCCCAGCATAGTTTCACTCAGCATGGTATTTCTCCTCCTTTTTTGAGTCTGTCATGCTTGTTCTATGCTTTTATTTTAAAAGGCGCACTTTAATATATTGTATCGAAATATTAAGGTTTATTAAGATTCTCCTTAAATTCCTTTAATTTGCACCTGATGTTTCTTCTTTACGCCATGCTTTGCCGCCCTTGTAAATGACAGAATAAAGCGTTTTTTCTCTGTCTCCCCTGCACAAAGAGGCGATTCTGTGCTATACTTCTAAATCAGACTGGTACGGGAGACATCTTCCTGAAGACGATTGTCTCTGTATCGCCAGAACATTGAACCAAGGAGGAATACACCATGAATTATAAGACCCGGGGAACCTGCGCCCAGATGATCTCTTTTGATGTGAAGGATGGAAAAGTCACGGACGTACAGTTTTTGGGCGGCTGCCACGGCAACACGCAGGGCGTCAGCCGTCTGGTGGAAGGGATGTCGGTAGATGAAGTGATTTCGCGTCTGGAGGGCATCCGCTGCGGCCACAAACCGACCTCATGTCCCGACCAGCTGGCGCAGGCTCTCAAGGCCTGGCAGGCCAAACAGGCGTAAGGAGGCCGTCTCATGAAGAAGATCATTCTGACCGGCGGCGGAACAGCCGGTCACGTCACCCCCAACCTGGCGCTTCTCCCCGGTCTGCGGGAGCAGAACTTCGAGATCCGCTACATCGGCTCCAAAAACGGCATCGAGAAGGAGCTGGTGGAGAAAGCAGGCGTCCCCTACGACGGCATCTCCTCCGGCAAGCTGGGCCGTTATTTTGATGTGAAGAATTTCTCGGCCCCTT
>JAJQCL010000002.1:0-310 GCA_021202715.1 Lachnospiraceae bacterium | reverse complement strand
TTTCGCCTCAGTGCCGGTCGTTCGGGCGGCGAAGCAGCTGAACATTCCGGTGCTCTGCCACGAATCGGATATGACGCCGGGCCTGGCAAATAAGATCAGCCTGCCCGCCGCCACGAAGATCTGCTGCAATTTCCCGGAGACCGCGAAGGGCCTGCCGGAGGGCAAGGCCGTGGTGACCGGCTGCCCCATCCGTCGGGAGCTCCTGACCGGCACACGCCTGGCGGGTCTGCAATACACCGGATTCACCCCAGATAAACCGGTGATCCTCATGATCGGCGGCAGTCTGTGCTCGGTAGCGGTGAACACCGAG
>JAJQCL010000157.1 GCA_021202715.1 Lachnospiraceae bacterium | reverse complement strand
TGCTCTTCCTGACGGGCGCCCAGAGCGTTTTTCCATTTCATTTATTGTTCCTCCTGCAGGACGACTTCCTGCGGCCATTATGGAACAGGGAGGCGCGGATGTCAAGCGATGGCTGCTGCAGTCGACACAGGCCATTTCACATGACCCCTCTCATCTTTCCGCCACAATCCCGCTTTATCCTGAAAATGGTACAGAGAATTGACAGCTGCGGAACCCTTCGTGTATCATAGGGATTGGATTATTGTTAATCGCTTTTCGGGAGCTGTCGCACCCCGGAGAGGACAGCGCGGGCGACAGGAATGAGAATGACAGAGAGAATGATAAAGAAAAATACATTTATAAACAAAAATAATAAGAAGAAAATCCATGGAAGACTGGCGCTGCTTCTTTTGACGGCGGCCATGCTTGTAATTCCGGCACAGGTCCGGGCTGACGACGGGGAGGACTATATCCTCGGGCGTCCGATGACCGAGGAGGAGATTGCGGAGCAGCAGGAGCAGGAACCGGAGGAGCTGACGGAGTTCCCGGAGCTTGATATCACGCTGCCGGAGTCCGATTCTGTTTCCGCCAATACATCTTCTCTGCCGTCTTCCTATGACGCCCGGACGGACAGTCTGATGACCAGTGTGAAGAATCAGCTGCCCTACGGTACCTGTTGGGCGTTCTCTGCCATCTCTTCGGCGGAAACATCGTTGATCAACAACGGCGTTTCGGTGAATGGAACGACAGCGACGGCGTCGAATCTGGATTTGTCGGAGCTGCAGCTGCTGTATTTCTTCTATCACTCTGTGACGGACTGCCTGGGGGGCACGGCGGGAGACTCCACGACGGCGCTGACCTCCGACTATCTCAATCAGGGGGGCAACGGCATTTTCACGACGTTTGCTCTGGCGTCCTGGGTGGGTGTGACGACGGAATCAAAGGCGGACTATGACGACGCTTCTGTTTCGCTGGCTCTTTCTGACTCTCTGGCGCGGGACGCGGATGTGGCCCATATGCAGGATGCCTACTGGTTTTCCCTGACGGACGTCGGTACAGTGAAGCAGATGGTGGCGGACTATGGGAATGTCAGTATCGCGTTCTACTGGAGTGACAGTAATTATAATTACAGTACCGGTGGCTATTATCAGAGTACCTACAGCAGCACCAATCACGCGGTCAATATCGTGGGATGGGATGACGACTATTCAAAGGAGAACTTCAACACCTCGCCTTCCTCCGACGGAGCCTGGCTGGTGAAGAATAACTGGGGCAGCGACTGGGGGGACGAAGGATATTTCTGGATTTCGTATGAGGAGCTTTCCCTGACCGGTACGAATGCTTTCGGATTTGTCTACGAGTTTGAGTCCTCGGACAATTATGATTACAACTATCAGTACGACGGCTCCTATGGCTATCATCGCTATGCCGTGACCAGCGGCAGTTCTGTCGCCAATGTGTTTACGGTCTCCGGATCCTCCTATGAGAAGCTGCGGGCGGTGTCTCTGGCCTGCTACAGCACGGATGTCACGTACAGCCTGCAGATCTATAAGAATCCCGACTCCGGCGATCCGGAGAGCGGCACGGCGCAGCTGGACACGCCGCAGACCGGCACGATCTCCTATACGGGGTACGTGACGATTCCTCTGGAGCAGACGGATGTCGTTTTCGCGAAGGGGGACACTTTTTCCGTCGTATTTACCCTGAAGAGCAGCGACGGCGCGGCGGTGCAGGTCTTCATGGATGAGAGCTATACTAACGGCAACTGGGTGACGTTTGTCAATGACACGGAGATCGGGCAGAGCTACGCCGAGCAGAGCGGCTCCTGGACAGATCTGGGAATGAATTCTAAGGGGAAGAGTCTGGGAACGGACGGGCAGACCATCCGCATCAAGGCCTTTACGGACAGCACTTCGGCCGTACCGGTCACGAAAGTGACGCTGAATAAAACCTCACTCTCTCTGACCGTGGGAAAGACCTCGACTCTCAAGGCCACCCATACGCCGACGCGGACGACAGACTCCGAGACGGTGACATGGAGCAGCTCCGATACCTCGGTGGCGACGGTCTCTTCCGCCGGAAAGGTGACGGCGAAGGGCGTGGGGACTGCGAAGATCACGGCGAAGATCGGCAGTAAGAAGGCGACCTGTACGGTGACTGTCTCTCTGGCGGCGCCCACGTTAAAGAAGGCGGCCGCGACGGGGTATAAGAAGATCAAAGTCACCTGGAAATCGGTGACAGGAGCTTCGGGCTACCGCATTTACCGGAAGACCTCCGGCGGGAGCTGGAGCAGGGTGGCGACCGTCAGCGGCAAATCCACGGTCAGCTACACGGACACCGTTCCCAGTGACTCGAAAAAATACATCTATACGGTGAAAGCCTATACGAAGAGCAGCGGCTCGACGGTCTGGAGCAGCTATGATAAGACAGGCGTTTCCGCGAAGGCCGTACCGACGACACCGACTCTTACAAAGATCGCCGTGTCGACAAACGGTGTGCGGATTACCTGGGAGAAGTCCCCACCCTCCGGCTACCGGATCTACCGGAATACGGGCTCCGGGAGCTGGACACGGGTGAAGACCATCACGGACAAATCTACGGTCACCTGGCTGGATACTTCTCTGACGGCGGGGAAGACTTACACCTACACGGTAAAGGCGTATTTTGCCAGCGGCAGTAAAAGGACGTACAGCTCGTATGATAAGACGGGGCTCACAGCGACGGTGACGCCGAAGAAGGTGACGCTGACGGATGTGACGGCTGCGAAGAAGGGAAATACGATCACCTGGAAGGCCGTAAATTGCGACGGCTATCGGATCTACCGGAAGACTTCCGGAGGAAAATGGACGAAAATCGCTGCGGTGAAGGGGAAGTCGACGACCTCTTATACAGATGCCACGGCGGCCTCCGGGAAGACCTACAGCTATAAGGTGAAGGCATATTATACATTTGGAAATAAGACCAGCTGCGGTACCTGCGCCTCCAGCATGACGGTCACTTCCTGGTCCCTGGCGACGCCCGCATTGAAGACAGCGAAGGCGGCGGGCACGAAGAAGATCAAACTGACCTGGAAATCTGTGTCGGGCGCTTCGGGCTACCGTATTTACCGGAAGACCTCCGGCGGGAGCTATAGCCGGGTGGCGACGGTCAGCGGTAAGTCGACTGTCAGCTACACGGATACCGTTCCAAGTTCGAAGAAGACCTACACCTATACGGTGAAAGCCTATTATAAACGGGGGACGACCACCGTCTGGAGCAGCTGCGACAAGACGGGTCTCTCCGCGCAGGCAGGATCGTAAGAAAGAGACAGAGGAGGAAGCGTGTCATGCCGCGCAGGTTGTCGAAAGTCCTATTTGGTTTTATCTTTTTTGTGGTGGTTGCGGCGGCGACGTTTGTGGAGACAACAGTTTACGCGACGTCTTCCACGCAGACCGAAACCATCCTGGCCACGGCCCGGTCGAAGATCGGCAGTACGAGCTATAATGGCTATTGCCAGCGGTTCGTGCGCATCTGCTATGAGTCCGCCGGTCTGTATGCCACTTCGGATGCCGCGACTGCTCTCGCAGCCTGGGAGAAATGGGGTGTTTCCACTTCGGCGGAAAATATCCCGGTCGGGGCGACGGTCTATTTTGCTTCCGGAAGCTCCAGCGGCCATGTGGGGATTTACAGTGGAGATGGTAAGATGATCCATGCGCTGACCACGGTCTGTGAGGAGACGATCTCCTCCTATTGGTGGAGCTGTTATCTGGGTTGGGGGTATCAGAGCGGCCAGCAGCCGACCGGTACCTACGTGGAAGAGGAAGAAGACGAGACACCGGACGCGCCGGTACTGACGAAAATCGCGGTGTCAACGAACGGTGTCCGTATCACCTGGGAGAACGTGGAGAACGCTGACGCGTACCGCGTATATCGGAATTCCTCCGGAGGAAGCTGGACAAGGATCAAAACTGTGACTGACAGTTCGACGACGACCTGGCTCGATACGACGGCCGTGGCCGGGGAGACCTACACCTACACAGTGAAAGCGGTGAAAAATGCGAGCACGACACTGGTCAGCTCGTATGATAAAACGGGGCTTTCCATTACGGTGGCACCGAAGAAGGTGACACTGGTCGGGGCGACTACCTCCTGTGAGGGGAACGAGGTCACCTGGAAGGCTGTGAATGCGTACGGCTATCGTATTTACCGGAAGACCTCCGGCGGAAAGTGGGCGAAGATTGCCACGCTGAAGGGGAAGAGCACGACCTCTTACACGGACGCGACGGCGGTCTCCGTGGAGACGTATTTCTACACGGTAAGGGCTTATTACAAGACCGGAAGCAGCGTGGGCCTGGGGGAATATGACAAAACCGGCGTATCGGTCACAACGTGGTCGCTGGCAGCGCCTGTGTTGAAAAAGGCCACAGCTGTCGGGTATAAAACGATTAAGCTCTCCTGGAAGGCAGTGGAGGAAGCCACCGGCTACCGCGTGTACCGCAAGGTCTCCGGGGGGAAATGGAGCCGGGTGATGACGCTGAAGAATTCTTCGAAAGTGACATACAAAGATACGGTTCCGGATGATACGGAGACTTATATTTATACGGTGAAGGCCTACTATAAGAGAGGCAGTACGACGATCTGGAGCAGCTATGACAGGACCGGGGTCTCCGCACAGGCGGTGCCGGAGACGCCGACGCTGCAGAAGATTTCCCGGTCAGCTCGGGGCATCCGCATTACCTGGGAGGCTGTGACCGCCGACGGCTACCGGATCTACCGGAAGACTGAGACCGGAAAATGGACCTGCGTGAAGTCGCTCGCAGATGGGACAGCGACCACGTGGCTGGATACGACCGTGGAGACGGGAGAGACCTACTTTTATACCGTGAAAGCGTACTTCTCCAGCGGCAAAAACCGTACCGTCAGTTCCTGCGAGAAACCGGGACTGAGCGCGGTGGCGAAGTGAGAACGTTCGTACGAGCAGGAATCGATGGTGTTGATGGTTGGCATATGGGTATAAGAATAATATAAAGAAATGGGACGGGACAGACCACAGCAGGCCTGCCCCGTTTTCTTCGGGAAGCGGCACTGCTCCTCTTTATGAAAAAAACATAAACTCCTTGACTTCCGGACAGAAGCTGATATAATCTTCATCGGATCAAAATGTTTGAAATTCAAAATATTGAATTTTAAAATAGTTTGAGAGCTAAAAAAGCGCGTTCACAGAGGCGCTGAAGAATGAGACAGTACGGGAGGCGCGCGGTATGAGATCTGGCATCGCGGGAACCGGGAGTTACATCCCGGAATGTAGAGTGACAAATGATATGCTGGCGGCGCGGATGGATACCAGCGACGAGTGGATCGTCTCCCGCACGGGGATCCGGGAGAGGCATCTCTCCGCGGAGGGGACGGCAGCGATGGCGGCCGAAGCCGCACGGCGTGCTCTGGAGGACGCCGGGATGACGGCGGAGGAGCTGGACTGGATTCTGGTGGCCACGGTGACGCCGGAATGCTTCTTCCCCAGTGTGGCCTGCCAGGTGCAGGAGGCGTTGGGCGCGAAGAAGGCGGTCTGCTATGACCTGAGCGCGGCCTGCTCCGGCTTCCTCTTCGGTCTGCAGACGGCGGATGCTTACATTCACACAGGGATGGCACGCAATGTGCTGGTGATCGGCGCGGAGGCTATGTCCCGTCTGGTCGACTGGAAGGACCGCAGCACCTGCGTCCTTTTCGGAGACGGGGCCGGGGCGGCGGTGGTGACCGCTGTGTCTGCGGGCGGTATCCGGACCGGCGTTCTCGGGTGCGACGGAAGCCGGGGCGATTCCCTGATCTGTTCCACGGGACATTCTGCTGACGGGATTCCCTTCCTTGAGGGAACAGGGGAAGACGGGGAGGCAGCTCCTACGTCTCTCGCTATGGACGGACGTGAGATCTTCCAGTTTGCTGTGCGGACGGTGCCGGAGGTGATCCGGGAGGCGCTGGCGCAGGCGGAGATCTCCACGGAGGACGTGTCGCTCTTTCTGCTGCACCAGGCCAATGCCCGCATCCTCACTTCGATCGGGCGGAGCCTGCATGTGCCGATGGAGAAGATCCCTGAGAACCTGGCGCACACCGGCAACCTGGCGGCGGCCAGCGTCCCGGTGCTTCTTGACGAGGTGAACCGCGCGGGACGGCTGCAGCGGGGCGATACGCTGGTCCTGGCCGGATTCGGCGCCGGACTGACCTGGGGCGCCATGGTGCTGGAGTGGTAGACCGGTGAAGCAGGCCTGGAAGTCCTGAAGAAATCGGCAGCGTTATCGCTGTGAATGGCATTGTGTATGAGAGTGTTTCCCGGAACGGGAAGCGGCTCTGCAGATAGAATGATACAGGGAAGGGCGGCAGCGCATCGTAATCCGTGTGTCATACAACATTTCATGGATAAGGAGACAAAAATCATGTTGGACAAAGTAAAAGAAATGCTGGCGGATCAGCTGGGAATCGATGCGGACACCATCGGGGCGGAGCAGTCCCTGAAGGATGATCTGAACGCGGATTCTCTGGACCTGTTTGAGATGGTGACCAATCTGGAGGACACCTATGAGATCGAGATCCCCACCGAGGATCTGGAGAAGATGCTGACGGTCCAGGATGTGGCGGATTATCTGACAGCGAAGGGCATCGAGGCGTAAATTGCGCAGCCGCAGGGCGGCGACGGACGGCTGGACTCGCGTTGTGTGAGACCGGCCGTTTTTAAGCGCAGGGCTGCCTCCTGCTCGATACAGTACACGGGAAAGGACAGAACATGAATACAAGAGTGACAGAACTTCTGGGAATCGAATACCCGATCATTCAGGGCGGCATGGCATGGGTGGCAGACAGCCAGCTGGCGGCGGCTGTCTCCGAGGCCGGCGGCCTTGGACTCATCGGATCGGGCAGCGCTCCGGCGGAGTGGGTGCGGGAGCAGATTCATCAGGTCAGAGAGAGAACCGATAAGCCCTTCGGCGTGAATCTGATGCTGCTGAACCCCTGCGCGGAGGAAGTGGCGCAGGTGCTGGCGGAGGAGCATGTGAAGGTGGTGACCACCGGTTCCGGCAATCCGGAGAAGTACATGGCGATGTGGAAGGATGCGGGGGTTCGGGTCATTCCCGTGGTCGCTTCTGTGGCGTTGGCCCGGAGAATGGAGCGCATGGGCGCTGACGCGGTGGTGGCTGTGGGCTGGGAGGCCGGCGGCCATATCGGTGAGGCAACCTCCATGGCGCTGGTCCCTCAGGTCGTGGATGCGGTGAAGATCCCGGTCATCGGCGCCGGGGGCGTCGGCGACGGCCGCGGCATGGCGGCGATGTTCATGTTGGGTGCGGAGGCCGTACAGATCGGGACCCGTTTCGTGGTCTCCGAGGAATGTACGGTGCATGAGAATTATAAGCAGAAGGTGATCGCTGCCAAGGATATCGACAGTGTGGTGACCGGCCGCAGTACCGGACATCCGGTGCGTTCCCTGCGCAATCAGACGACCCGCGTGTATTTGCAGAAGGAAAAAGAAGGCGCGACCTTTGAGGAGCTGGAGACGTTGACGCTCGGTTCTCTGCGCCGCGCGGTGAAGGAGGGCGATGTGGCGACCGGGACGGTCATGTCCGGTCAGATCGCTGGGCTGCTGAAGGACTGCAAACCCTGCCGGGAGATCATCGAGGATCTGGTCCGTGAGGCCGGAGCGGCGCTGGAGCAGGCCGGCGCGCTGCTGCGATAGAGAAGCCATACGGGGGAATTCGCATCCCGGATGGCCGGTGAGAGGGCCGTCTGGCCGGAAAGAAGGAGGAACGTATGGGTAAGATCGCATTTGTCTTCCCGGGACAGGGAGCACAGAAAACGGGCATGGGTCAGGACTTCTATGAGAATTCCACGCGCGCGCGGGAGGTCTTTGAGACAGCTTCCCGTCTGCTGGGCTTCTCCATGGAAGAGCTCTGCTTTGAGAAAAATGAGCGACTGGATCAGACGGAGTATACGCAGGCGGCTCTGGTGACGGTCAGCGCGGCGATCCTGACGGAGTGTGCGGTGCGGGGCATCACCCCCGACATGGCGGCGGGGCTGAGTCTGGGTGAATATGGCGCGCTGCTGGCGGCGGACGTGATGGATTTTCCGGACGCTGTCCGTGTTGTGCGTCGCCGGGGCATCCTTATGCAGGAAGCCGTTCCGCTGGGACAGGGCGCGATGGCGGCCGTGCTGGGTCTGCCCGCGGAGAAGATCGAAGAAGTGCTTACGGTATATCTCCGGGAGCAGATCGGGGAAGACGGCTGTGTGGTGATCGCGAACGATAACTGTCCCGGTCAGGTCGTGATCTCCGGACGGTGTGCGGATGTGGAGGCGGTGCTGCCTCTGCTGAAAGAGGCGGGAGCCAGAAGATGTGTGCCGCTTAATGTCAGCGGTCCCTTCCATTCGCCGCTGCTCGCGGGAGCGGGTGAGAAGCTGCGGGAGGTACTGGAGCCGGTGACGATCCGGGAGCCCCGGATTCCTTATGTGGCCAATGTGCATGCCGAACCGGTGACTTCCGCCGCGGAGGTGAAGGAGCTGTAGTGCCGGCAGGTCAGCAGTCCGGTGCTCTGGAGACAGAGTGTGATGCGGATGATCGCGGAGGGCGTGGATACCTTCGTTGAGATCGGGCCGGGGACGACCCTGACCTCCTTCATTCGCAAGATCGACCGCGGGAAGACCGTGCTTCACGTGGGAAGCTGGGAGGAAATGGAGGCGCTGGAGAAGGCGCTGCAGTAAATGATAGCTGCCCGTAGGGGAAGCAGTGTAGGTGAGGCAGGACGCGCTGCCGGAAAAGAGGGAGACAGACCATGGAAGAGAAGAGAACGGCGCTGGTGACCGGCGCCAGCCGGGGCATCGGCCGCTCCATCGCGGATAACGTGGCGTCTCAGTGTGTGACGGTGATCCTGGGGTGCAGCGGACAGACAGCGACCGCTGAATCGGTCGCGGAAGGGATCCGCGCTGTCGGCGGAGAGGCGGAGGTCTGCTCCTTCCGCGTGGAGGATGCGGAGGCGGCAGCCGCCGCGATCCGCGATCTTCAGAAGAAATACGGCAATATCGATATTCTGGTCAATAACGCCGGGATCAACCGGGACGGCCTGCTGCTGCGGATGAGCGAGGAAGAATTTGAATCGGTGCTGCAGGTCAACCTGATGGGAACCTTCCACTGCACGAAGGCGGTGCTGCGCTCCATGATGCGGAAGCGCTCCGGCCGGATCATCAACATTTCTTCGGTGTCCGGCGTCATGGGAAATGCGGGCCAGACGAATTACAGCGCTTCGAAGGCCGGAATCATCGGCTTCACCAAGGCGGTGGCCCGGGAAGTGGCGGGGCGTGGAATCACAGTCAACGCCATCGCGCCCGGCTTCATCGATACGGATATGACGAAGGCACTGCCCGAGTCGGTGGTGACGCAGGTGACGGAACAGATTCCCATGAAGCATTTCGGTCGTCCGGAGGACGTGGCGGAGCTGGCTGCCTTCCTGGCGTCGGAGGAAGCGGATATATCACGGGGCAGGTGATCGCCGTAGACGGCGGCATGGCCATGTAGGGAGGCAGGAGGAGACGATATGAGCAGAAGAGTTGTGGTGACAGGTCTGGGAGCAATCACCCCCATCGGAAATACGGCGGAGGCCTTCTGGGAGGCGCTGACCAGGAAAGAGGTGGGCATCGGTCCCATCACTTCCTTCGATACGAGCGAGTATAAGGCAAAGCTGGCGGCGGAGGTGAAGGACTTCAATCCCCAGGATTATATGGATCGAAAGGCGGCGAAGCGCATGGAGCGGTTCGCGCAGTTTGCCGTGGCGGCGTCCGGCATGGCGCTCACGGATGCCGGTCTTTCGATGGAGAAGGAAGACCCCTACCGCGTGGGTGTCAGCGTGGGTTCCGGCATCGGCAGCCTGCAGGCGCTGGAGCGGGAGCATACCCGGTTGGAGAAGGGCGGCCCGCGGAAGGTGAATCCGCTGTTAGTGCCGCTGATGATCAGCAATATGGCGGCGGGCAACGTTTCGATCCAGTTCGGCCTCAAGGGCAAGAGCCTCAACGTGGTGACGGCCTGCGCTTCAGGGACGCAGTGCATCGGCGAGGCCTTCCGCAGCATTCAGTACGGCGAGGCCGACGTCATGGTGGCCGGTGGGGCGGAGAGCTCCATCACGCCGATTGGCGTGGCCGGATTTCAGTCTCTGACGGCTCTCTCGACGTCGGAGGATCCTCTGCGGGCTTCCATCCCGTTTGATAAAGAGCGCAGCGGCTTCATTATGGGCGAGGGCGCCGGAATCCTGGTGCTCGAAGAGCTGGAGCATGCCAGAGCCCGGGGCGCGAAGATCTATGCCGAAGTGAAGGGCTACGGTTCCACCAGCGACGCCTATCATATCACTTCCCCAGCGGAGGACGGCAGCGGCGCCGCCAAAGCGATGGAATGCGCCGTGGCGGACGCGGGCATTGCGCCGGAGCAGGTGGATTATATCAATGCACACGGTACCGGCACGCATCACAACGATCTGTTCGAGAGCCGGGCCATCGAGAACCTGTTCGGGGAGCATGCGTTCCGCCTGAAGGTCAGCTCCACGAAATCGATGATCGGTCATTTGCTGGGAGCGGCCGGCGGCGTGGAGGCCGTGGCCTGCGTCAAGACGCTGGAGAAGGGCTATGTCCATGCCACAGCCGGTTATCAGGTACCGGACGAGGAGTGCCGCCTGGACTATGTCACCGGCGAGGGCATTTCCATAGATGTCCATTATTGCCTGAGCAATTCGCTGGGGTTCGGCGGGCACAACGCGACGCTGTGCTTTGGCAAATACGAGGAGGCGTGAGGATGGAGATTGAGAAAATTCGGCAGCTGACCGAGCTCGCGGCGGCCTCCCCCTTCGCGGAATTCATCTATCAGGACGAGGGCGGCAGCCTGACGCTGCGGCGGGAAGCAGGGGAAAATGCTGCGGAAGCGCATACTCCGGTGGCTCTCGCGGCCGCAGAGCCGGAAGCTGCGCCGGTGGGAAATGGTTCCCCTGCGGCTGCGGCACCGGTTGTGAATCAGAATCCTTCCCCGGCTGCGGATACTCTGGCCGCTGAGGATGTCATCACCTCTCCGCTGGTGGGCGTGTTTTACACCGCTCCGTCGGAGGGTGCAGATCCCTTTGTGACCCTGGGAAGCCGGGTACGGAAGGGTCAGGTCCTCGGCATCATTGAGACGATGAAGCTGATGAATGAGCTGGAAGCCGAGGAGGACGCGGAGATCACCGGCGTGCTTGTGGAGAATGAGCAGGTGGTGGAGTACGGCCAGCCGCTCTTCCGGATCCGGAAGCTGTGACGCTGCGCCTGCGATTGTCAATAGAGGGGGCCCGTGAAGAGGGCACATTGGTATTAGGAGGAATGGCCATGCAGTTGGGTATTAAAGAAATCGAAGAGATTCTGCCTCACCGCCACCCCTTCCTTCTCCTGGACGGAGTCGAGGAGCTGGAGCCGGGGAAGCGCGTGAAGGCGTTTAAATGCGTTACATACCGGGAGGACTTTTTTGTGGGGCATTTCCCCCAGGAGCCGGTGATGCCGGGTGTCCTCATCGTTGAGGCGCTGGCACAGGCCGGAGCCGTCGCCATCCTGTCGGAGGAGGAGAACCGCGGAAAGATCGCCTTCTTCGGAGGCATCGAGAAGCTGCGCTTCCGCCGCAAGGTGATTCCCGGAGATAAGCTGACGCTGGAATGTGAGATCATTCGTCGGAAGGGTCCGGTGGGCGTCGGCCGGGCCGTGGCTACCGTGGACGGAAAGCCCGCTGTGACCGGAGAGCTGACATTCATCGTGGAGTAAAGCCATGTTTAAGAAGATTTTGATTGCCAATCGGGGCGAGATCGCTGTCCGCATCGTGCGGGCCTGCCGGGAAATGGGGATTCCCACAGTGGCTGTGTACTCAGAGGCGGATAGTGAGGCGTTGGCGACCATGTTGGCGGACGAGGCCATCTGCATCGGACCGGCGGCTTCAGCGTCCAGCTATCTGAGTCCAGAGCGGATTCTTTCGGCGGCCATCGCCATGGGTGCTGACGCCATTCATCCGGGATTCGGTTTTCTCTCGGAGAACAGCCGCTTCGCCCGCATGTGTGAGGAGTGTCATATCCGTTTCATCGGCCCGGACAGTGAGATGATTGCCCGCATGGGCAGCAAGGCGGAAGCCAAGAATACCATGCAGGCGGCGGGCGTCCCGGTGGTGCCCGGCTGCCCGGACGTTATTTTCGATTCGGAGGTCGGCCGTGCGGAAGCCGCCCGCATCGGTTATCCGGTCATGGTGAAGGCGGTGTCCGGCGGCGGCGGCAAGGGCATGCGGATCGTCCGCTCGGACGACGAGTGGAGCCTTCAGTTCGCGGCGGCGCAGAGGGAATCGGAGAAGGCCTTCGGCGATGAAGCCATGTATCTGGAAAAATATGTGGAACACCCCCGTCATGTGGAGGTACAGATCCTGGCGGATGCGCAGGGGCATGTAGTATATCTCGGCGAGCGGGACTGTACCGTACAGCGCCACCATCAGAAGGTCATTGAGGAGTCGCCCTGCCCGGTGCTGACACCGGAGCTGCGGCGGCAAATGGGAGAGGCGGCGGTGGCGGCGGCCCGCGCGGTGGGCTATGAGAATGCCGGGACGGTCGAGTTCCTTGTGGATGCAAGCGGCGCCTTTTATTTCATGGAAATGAATACCCGGATTCAGGTGGAGCACCCGGTGACAGAGGTCATGACGGGAATCGATCTGATTCAGGCGCAGATTCGCATCGCGGCCGGGGAACCGCTGCCCTTCCGTCAGGAGGACATCCACCCCCGCGGCTGGGCGATGGAGTGCCGGATCAACGCCGAGGATCCGGAGAGGAATTTCATGCCCTGCCCCGGGACAGTGACGGAATGCCATTTCCCCGGAGGCATGGGAATCCGGGTGGATTCCGCGGTGTATACCGGCTGCCGGATCCCTCCCTACTATGACTCCATGCTGGTGAAGCTCATCGCCCACGGCGCGACCCGGGAGGAGACCATCCGCCGGATGGAAGGCGCTCTGGATGAGCTGGTGCTGGAGGGCGTGACGACGAATCAGGAGTATCTGAAACAGATCCTGCGTCACCCGGTCTTCCGCGCCGGAGAGCACGATACGTCGTTTCTGGAGACGTGCATGGAGTAAACATAGAAATTTTTCTGAGAGGAGGCCCCCTGCGTCATGGCCAGTTTTACAAAGCTCTGGAAGAAGAGTCCTTCGACGGTGTCCATCCGGAAGGAGGGCGAGGAGGGAATCACCCGCGAGGAAATGCAGCACCTGTGGTCCCGCTGCGGGAGCTGCGGGGAGACCATTTACCGGGAGGACGTGCGGGGAAATCATTATATCTGTCCCCGCTGCGGCTGCTATTTCCGCCTGTCTGCCCGTCAGCGGCTGCGGACGGTCATTGACAAGGGCAGCTTCGAGGAATGGTTCGGCCTTCGCGAGTCTGTTCCGGCCGGGGGCCGCGCCCGGAAGGAGAATCCGCTGCTCTTCCCGGAGTACGGAGAAAAACTGGATGCAATGCGGGAAAAGACCGGCCTGCGGGAAGCCATCGTCACGGGACGGGCCCGCATCGAGGGCTTGCCGACGGCTGTGGGGGTCTGTGACTCCCGTTTTCTCATGGGGAGTATGGGAACCGCTGTAGGAGAAGCGGTGACCAGTCTGGTCGAGCGGGCGCAGGAGGAGCGGCTTCCGGTGATCCTGTTCTGCTGCTCGGGCGGCGCCCGCATGCAGGAGGGCATCCTTTCGCTGATGCAGATGGCGAAGACGGCGGCGGCACTGAAACGCCATTCAGAGGCGGGGCTGTTGTCGGTGACGGTGCTGACTGACCCCACGACCGGCGGCGTGACGGCCAGCTTTGCCATGCTGGGAGACATCATCCTGGCGGAACCGGGCGCGCTGATCGGCTTCGCCGGACCACGGGTTATAGAACAGACGATTCATCAGAAGCTGCCGGAGGGCTTTCAGCGTTCGGAGTTCCTCCTTGAGCATGGATTCATTGACTGGATCGTCAAGCGGCAGGATATGCGCCGGGCACTGGCGGAGATCCTGCGCTTTCATGCGGAGTCGCCGCGGGAGGAAGAGGCCGGAGAGAACACTCCGGACGTTGCAGATGGGATGACGTCCCCGGTGAATGTTGAAACTCAGGGGGATCCGGAGATACCGAAGCTGTTGGCTGGGGAGACGGAGGCGAGCCCGCCGACACAGCAGGCCGCGGAATCCGAAAATTCCCTGCAGTTGTCTGCCGGGGAAGATTCGCAATTCGAGAATACGGCAGAGACGCCGGAACTGTCCGGGAAAACTTCCTCTGATATTCAGGAGAAGCCTCAGGAGACCGAGGCTTGGGAGGTCGTGCAGCGCTCCCGCAGTGCGGACCGGCTGACTTCTCTGGATTATATCCAGGAGATCTTTGAGGATTTTATGGAGCTTCACGGAGACCGCTATGGCAGAGACGACGGCGCCATTGTGGGCGGGATCGCCCGGCTGAACGGCCGTCCGGTGACGGTCATCGGACAGCAGAAGGGGCGGAATATCCGGGATAATAAGGAGCGCAACTTCGGCATGCCCTCCCCGGAGGGCTACCGGAAAGCGGTGCGCCTGATGAGGCAGGCGGAGAAATTCGGCCGTCCGATCTTTTGCTTCGTGGATACGCCCGGAGCCTTCTGCGGGCTCGAGGCCGAGGAGAACGGACAGGGGCGGGCGATCGCGGACAGCCTCTTTGTCATGTCGGATCTGAAGGTGCCGGTTCTCTCTCTGGTCATCGGGGAGGGAGGCAGCGGCGGCGCTCTGGCGCCGGAGTGCTTTGCTTCCATCCTGTGGAAGGACAGCCACCGGGCGCAGGAAGCGGCGGACATCATGGGTGTCGCTGCGGCGGACGTGAAGCGTCTGGGGATTGTTGAACGGGTGATCCCGGAGCCGGAACCGGCCTGTCGGGACAATGCGGCTTTTCTCTGTGCGGGACTGCGCCGGGATTTTCAGGATTTCCTGGATCGATATGACGGCCTGTCCGGTGAGGAGCTGGCGGAGCAGCGTTATCGTCGTTTCCGCAAGTGGTAGCAGGCAGAGAAGGGAGGGCGCGATGAGAGAGGGATTTCGGATCGGAGAGCATCTGGTGGAGCGGCCCCTGATTCAGGGTGGTATGGGCGTAGGCATCAGTCTGGCGGGTCTCGCCGGGGCTGTGGCGAAGGCCGGCGGTGTGGGGCTGATCTCGACGGCTCAGATCGGATTCCGGGAGCCGGATTTCGATGAAAATGCGCTGGAGGCCAATCTGCGCGCCATGGGGAAGGAGCTGCGGCGGGCCCGGGAGCTGGCGCCGAAGGGTGTTCTGGGCTTTAATATCATGGTGGCGACCCGGGAATATTCCCGCTACGTGGAGCAGGCGATCCGCTGCGGCGCCGATCTCATCGTCTCCGGGGCGGGGCTGCCCATGGATCTGCCGGGAATCCGCCAGAAAGCGGCGGAGGCTGTGGGACAGGTGCGGACCTGTCTGGCGCCGATTGTGTCTTCCCGGAAAGCGCTGTCTCTGATTGGCCGCCTCTGGGAGCGCCGTTATCATAGTTATCCGGATCTGATCGTCATCGAGGGACCGAAGGCCGGAGGACATCTGGGCTTTACCCGTGAGGAAGCGGAGCATCTGACGCTGGAGGAATACGGCGCTGAGGTGGCGCAGATTCAGGAAGAAGCGCAGGCTCTCTCTGAGCGGGCAGGCCGGAGGATTCCTGTGGCGGTGGCCGGAGGAATCAGTACCCGCGCGGAGGCGGATCGAGCCTTTGATGAATGGGGAGCCGACGCCATTCAGGTGGCGACGCGTTTTGTCACGACCGAGGAATGCGACGCACCGGACGCTTATAAAAAAGCCTATCTGGCAGCGGACGCGTCGGATGTACACATTACGCAGAGCCCCGTGGGGATGCCGGGCCGCGCGCTCGCCAATGAATTCCTGCGGCGGGTGGAGGCGGGAGAGAGACAACTGGTTACGCATTGTCACCGCTGTCTCGCGAAATGTAATCCGAAGTCCATTCCCTACTGTATCACCGACGCTCTGGTGGCGGCCGCCCGTGGCGATATGGAGCACGCGCTGATCTTTTGCGGCGCCGAGGTGGCGGAATGCCGCACGATACAGACCGTGCCGCAGGTGATGGCGGAGCTGCTGGGAGACGCCTGATGGCGCAGATTTCCGGTCGATACACCTGATTTTCTGCAAGAATGCGGTGTGAGAATGAAAAAATCGATTGTTTTTGACAAAAAATGTGTGTATACTGAATAGATATCGGGAAAATACGTTTCCGTTAGGTACGCAGAGAGAAAAGAAATGAAGAACTCAGAGGACGCGGAATCGGCGAGCCGGTCAATGAGTTCGAGACAGTGGATGGAAAGTGAGGAACAGACTGTGGATCAGGTATATCTGGCATTTAATGACATTTTGATCTCTCTGTTCAATGACATCTGGAATATTGAGAAGACAGCCCTGATCAAGGGCGAATTTGTGGATATCACCAACAATGATATGCATGTCATTGAAGCGGTGGGGATCGATGAACCGATGAAT
>JAJQCL010000210.1:2580-3913 GCA_021202715.1 Lachnospiraceae bacterium | reverse complement strand
GTCCAGCAGAGAGTGGACGAAGGGCATATAGTCCTCGTTGGTGTCGAAATCGCCCAGCACAGCCGGGTCTGAGAAGGCTTCATCCATGATGACGATGATATTGGGCGTTGATTCTGTTTCTGTCTCCTCCTCATACTCTGCCAGGGTCGCCTCAGCTTCCTCCGCAGAGTAATCATCCGGCATCTCGACAGTCAGATATTTCAGATCCATGAGGAAAGCGGTGGTAAAACCATTTTTCTTCGCCATATAGTTGGGGGTAAACAGTGTGTTGTCAAGGTTCAGAACGTCGATGAACGCGTCCTGATGCAGCAGCGTGGTGTAACCGCCCAGAAGCAGAACGGTTACGAGCGCGGCTATAAGACGCTTTACGGCGCAGCCCCGGGGGAGCTTCAGACGGCAGAAAAGGCCGCCGATCAGGAGTGCGGCGAACACGGCCAAAGCGATGCCGCAGGAGGTCGTGATATGATATTCATAATTGCCCGCGACGCTGGCTGCCGTCCGCAGGGAGAAGATATCCCAGGCCACGATGGGGGTGGAGCGGAACTGAATGACGAAATAATTGGCCAGACCGATCACCAGGAACAGGAGGCTGCCGCCCATGACGGCGCAGCGAACCCGCCGCGTCAGGAAAAAGAGAAGCAGATAGACCAGTTCGTAAAAGAGAATGTTCCACAGCTGTACCGGGATGGTCATATACTCCCAGGGATTGTGCGTCATCCACTCCAGACCGTAGAAGGCAACGATGGGTGACAGGAATAGCATCAGGCACGAATAGAATATATGGAAACGTGAGAGCGGAGCGTCCGGCCGGGCGGAACGCTCTGGTTTACTGGATTTATGTAACATGGAAAGGCCTCCGGGTAAAAGCATATAAAATAAATGTAAAAACAGGGTAAAACCGCCTTGCATTATAACATTGAAACTGACTAAGAACAAGCAGGAACGAATGATCCAGAAAATGAATACAAGCAGGGAAAACTGTTTCGCATAAAGTGCAGGAAGCGGTTGAAAAAAGCGAACACACGGTTTATAATAGGAACATATGTCAGGAATTTACGAAAGCTGCAGGGCGGGAAGGAGAGAACGCTGTATGGAACCGTTGAATCTGCGCGGTGAGAGACACCGCATCTCCGGGATTGGCTGGGGGCTGGTGTTTCTGCTGCTGGTGACGAACGCCGCGGACATCGTATTGATGTTTCTGGCGGCCATGGTGGATCCGGTGATCGCACTGAGTACGGAGGGCATGAGCTGGATCGCGGCGGCGGCGCAGTTTCTTCTTGGCTATCCGGTCTGTCTGTTGATGCTGGCTCAGATTCCGGCGGATCCGATGGAG
>JAJQCL010000210.1:0-2570 GCA_021202715.1 Lachnospiraceae bacterium | reverse complement strand
ATCGCCTGCGGGCGGGACAGATCGGGGATGCCGCGTTCTCCTGCGGTTTCCTGCTTGTGGCCGGAAGTCTGCTGGGACAGGCGGTGAGCGGACTGCTTTCCGGGATTCTGGGCTATGAGACGCAGAATATTGTCAGCGAATCCATTTCCTCCACGTCCCTGTTTTATAACCTGGTGACGACCGTGGTGGCCGCGCCGGTCTGTGAGGAGCTGGTGTGCCGGAAGGGGATTATTGACCGGATGAACCGGCTGGGAGACCGTCCGGCGATTCTCGTGTCGGCGTTGCTGTTCGCATTGCTTCATGGGAATTTTTATCAGTTCTTTTATGCGTTCGGCGTGGGGCTGGTGCTCGGATATATCTATGCGAGGACAGGGATGATTCGCTATACGATTGGACTTCATATGGCGATCAATCTGCTGTGCGGCGTTCTGCCCGACGTCTGGTATCAGCTCGGCGGGGATGTGGCCTCGATTCTCTGGGAACTGGTGCTTTTGGCGGCGGCGGTGGTCGGTCTGGTACGTTTTATCGTACGTTGGAGCAGACGGCGTCTGCTGCGGGGCTGGATCGCTCTGCCGGAGAATCGCTGGGGATTTATTGTCTTCCCGAATACCGGGATGATCGCGTTTCTGATTTGCAGCACGGGGCTGTTTGTGCTATATCTGTTGTAAACGAGTGCAGGAGGTACGCATGAGTGAGTTGACGAGAGTGGCGGTGGACGCCATGGGCGGCGATAACGCGCCGGAGGAAGTCGTAAAGGGAGCTGTGGAGGCGGTGAATGCCAGCGAACGGGTAAAGGTGTTCCTGGTAGGACGCCCGGAGGCCATCGAACCGCTGCTGGCGGGTGTTGATTATCCAAAGGACCGGCTGGAGATCGTGCCTGCTTCGGAGGTCATTGAGACGGGAGACCCGCCTGTGCAGTCGATCCGCAGGAAGAAGGACTCCTCGATCGTGGTTGGGGAACGGATGATCCGGGAACAGAAGGCGGATGCCTTTGTCTCCGCCGGAAGCACCGGTGCGGTGCTGGTGGGAGGACAGCTGCTGGTGGGGCGCATCCGCGGCATTGAGCGCACGCCGCTGGCGCCGCTGATTCCTACGGAGAAGGGTTCCTCGCTGCTGATCGACTGCGGCGCCAATGTGGACGCGCGGAGCAGCCATCTGGTGCAGTTCGCCCGCATGGGCTCTATTTATATGGAATATGTTATGGGGATTCAGAATCCCCGGGTCGCTCTGGTGAATATCGGTTTGGAGGAGGAGAAGGGAAACGCGCTGGTGAAGGAAACCTACCCGTTGCTCAAGGCCTGTAAGGATATCAATTTCATCGGCAGCATCGAGGCGCGGGAGATTCCCAGAGGTTATGCCGATGTTATTGTCTGCGAAGCCTTTACGGGCAATGTGATCCTGAAGCTGTATGAAGGAACGGCCAGTACTCTGGTGGATATGATCAAGAAGAGCCTGATGAGCGACCTGCGCTCGAAGATCGGGGGATTGCTGATCAAGCCGGCTCTGAAGCAGACGATGAAAGGGCTCAGCACCAGCGACAACGGAGGCGCTCCTCTGCTGGGACTGAACGGGCTGGTGGTGAAAACGCATGGCAGCAGCAAGGCGGACGAGATCCGCAATTCGATTCTTCAGTGCATGACATTTCAAGAGCAGGGCATCACGGAAAAGATCCGGGCGAGCCTGGCTGCGGAGGAATAAAAAGGGAGGCGGGGAAACCCGCATAAAATATAAATTATTTTTTAGGAGGTTGTTGTATTATGGAATTTGAGAAATTGCAGGAGATTATTGCGGGTGTACTGAGTCTGGACACAGCGTCCATCACGGCAGAGAAATCCTTCGAGGACGATCTGGAGGCGGATTCTCTGGACCGCATGGAGATCATCATGCAGATCGAGGACGAGATGGGTATTGAGATCTCCGACGACGCGCTGGAGAAGATTGTCACCGTCGGCGATGCCTACGAAGAGATTAAGAAATCTGTGGATGCGTGATCGGATTGACGCGGGGCGTCCCGGCGCAGGAAGGTTTCTTGCGTCGGGACGTGTTTTGTCATTTGGCCCCAAAATTCAGAATGCCCGCAGAGGGCAGGAGGAAGCATGTTGAGAGAAAAAGAGAGCCGGGATAGGCTGGCGCATTTGCAGGAGAGGGTGGGATACCATTTCCATGATCCGCAGCTGCTGTGGCGGGCGATGATGCACAGCTCGTACACCAACGAACATGGGATGGAGCGTCTGGACTGCAACGAACGGCTGGAATTCCTCGGAGATGCGGTGCTGGAGCTGGCGTCCAGCGAGTTTTTGTATACGAAGTATCCTGATTATCCGGAGGGAGAGATGACGAAGCTGCGGGCCAGCATCGTCTGTGAACCGACGCTGGCGGACTGTGCCGAGGCGCTGGGACTGCGGGAGTGCCTGCTTCTGGGAAAGGGTGAGGAGGCGACCGGAGGACGGACGCGGCCTTCCATCACTTCGGATGCGCTGGAGGCGCTGATCGGGGCGATCTATCTGGATGGTGGTTTTGCTAGTGCAAAGGAATTTGTATGGAAATATATCATGAATGACATCGAGAAC
>JAJQCL010000096.1 GCA_021202715.1 Lachnospiraceae bacterium | reverse complement strand
GCCGTTGCTGAGCGCCAGTGGCGCTCGTTTAGCAACGACCGAAGCGGAGCGTAGATGCGGTCGCTTTGGCGATATACTTCCTTACGCGCGAGTGCACATCCGCCCGCGCGATTTGCCCTGGCTGCCGTTCCTGTAAAGCAGCAAAGGGAGCCGCCGCAATTCACAAACATCTCATCTCCTTACCACCTTCTGTTCACAACCCCTGTCTATACTTCTTGTGCAAATTAACAAAGATGTGATGGCCATGCGGCCAGAATACGGAGGATTCAATATGTTTAAAGGAAAACGACTTCTGAACAAGGGATGGGCCTGCGCGCTCATCTGCGTCCTGGCATTATCGGGATGCGCCAGTTCCTCATCCGCAGACGCCAGCAGTGAAGCAGAGTCTTCTCTCTCGGAAAGTGCGGAAGAGCCGGGAAGCCACCCGGACGGTGAAAGCATGCCCGAAGGTGAGACACCTCCCGACGGGGAAGGAATGGAAGGAGGCGGCACCCCGCCCGACGGAGAGAGCATGGCGGAAGGTGAAACGCCTCCCGACGGTGAAGGCGGCGGCGAAGGCGGCGGCCCCGGCGATGAAGGCGGAAATCAGGGTGGTCCCGGCGGCGAAGGCGGCGGTACGCAGGCCGAACAGCCTGAGAGCTACGACGCCGTGACCGAATATACAGAGGACACCACCGTGGAGAACGAGAGCTATTCTTCCACCGGCACCGATGAAAACGCCATCCTGGTCAGCGGCGGCACCGTCACTCTGAGCGACATCACCGTAAACCGTACTTCTTCTGACAGCACCGGCGGCGACAGCTCCAGCTTCTACGGCGTGGGCGCAGCAATCCTGGCTACAGACGGCATCCTGAACGTTTTAAACAGCGTCATCACCACGGACGCCTCCGGCGGCGCCGGAATCTTCGCCTACGGGAGTTCCGTGGTGAATGTAGAGGATACCACGATCACCACAACGCAGGATACCTCCGGCGGCATCCATGTTGCGGGCGGCGGCACGCTGACTGCCTCCAACCTGACTGTCTCCACGGCCGGAGCATCTGCCGCGGCTATCCGCAGTGACCGGGGCGGCGGCACCATGACTGTGGACGGCGGCACCTACACCAGCAGCGGCACCGGCTCACCCGCCGTGTACTGCACGGCCGATATCACCGTTTCCAATGCGACACTGACCGCTATCGGCTCGGAAGCGCTCTGCATGGAAGGCCTGAATTATCTGAGTCTCACGGACTGCGATATCACGGGAAATATGAGCGATGACGATCAGAATGACACCACCTGGAACGTGATTGTCTATCAGAGTATGTCCGGTGACTCCGAGGAGGGCGTCAGCACTCTGCGTATCTCCGGCGGCACCCTGACAGCGAACAACGGCGGCATGATCTACACCACCAACACCGAGGCGGATATCCTCCTCTCTGATGTGGACATCACTGCCGCAGACGACGCAGAATTCTTCCTGCAGTGTACCGGCAATAACAATGAACGCGGCTGGGGCACGGCCGGATCCAATGGTTCCGACTGCACCTTCACCGCGATCGATCAGGAGATGCCCGGCGACGTGATCTGGGATTCCGTCAGCGAGCTGGATTTTTACATGACCGACGGCAGTACCCTGACCGGCGCAGTCATCCAGGATGAAACCTGGGCCGACGACGGCGGCGACGGCTACTGCAGCCTCTACATCAGCGAGGATTCCACCTGGATCGTCACCGGCGACAGCACGCTGACAACACTGGCCAGCGAAGGCACCATCGTCGACGAGGATGGCAAAACCGTCTCCATCGTCGGCTCCGACGGCACCAGCTATGTCTCCGGCAGCAGCTCGTACACGATCACCGTAGACAGCTACGAGACGACCGTGGATCTGTCCGGCGCTTCTGCGCTGTAAGAAAGGATCTTGAGATCACACTGTTTCAGAACAGTCAGATATCCTTAACATTTGAGTACAACGACGATTACAAAGGCCTGTGGAACCGTTCCGCAGGCCTTTCTTCACGCAATATACATATTTTGTTCGAATTTTCTTCACGGATTGTTTTTATACTGTTCGCATATCTTAAAACAAGGAGGATTCATCTATGAAACGCAACAAATTTATCACCATCGGATGTGCCTGCGCCATTGTCTGTATGATTGCTCTGTCAGGCTGCAGTTCCTCTTCGAGTTCTGAGACTACAGCGGAGGGAAACCACCGTCGCGGCGGAAACCACGGTGGAGGAGACCGCAGCCGATACCACTGCCGAGGAAACCGGCACGGATACATCCGAAGCCGAGACGGAAGCCAACGCCGATACCACCTCGGAGGAGACTTCCACGACAGCAGAATAAAATATTCTGTATACCCTCAAAATACCGGGAAGTGCCCGTCACTCCCCGGTATTTTTATGTATAAAAAGAAGTAAATATTCCCCAATTCGCTGGATATACAGAGAAGCGTTCCTCATCTAATTTTCACATCAGCGGCGCAAAGAGCCGCAGGATACAATAACCCAGACTCATAAAGGAAGAACGGGGACTCCGGTATTTCTCTGTCACCTCCTCGCTCACCTGAAAGAGCTGCGCGAAGTCGTCTCCCACCCGTTCCACTGCCTCGAAGCCGCTGAAAAGCACTGCATTTTCAAAGTGATGATACAGGCTCCTAAAGTCCAGATTGATCGTGCCGACGATAGCCTTCTCTCCGTCACAGTAAAACTGCTTCTCATGCAGAAACCCCGGCGTATACTCATAGATGCGAACGCCGCTGCGGATCAGCACTTCATAATAAGAGCGGGTCATCTGATACACGATCTTCTTGTCCGGAATGCCCGGTGTGACCACGCGCACATCTACGCCCCGCTTGGCCGCCAGTCCCAGCGCCCGCACCATCTCATCACTGATGATCAGATACGGCGTGCCAATATACAGCGTATGTTTTGCATGATGGATCAGATTCAGATAGACATTCTCTCCGATCGGCTCCTTCGTCAGAGGACCGTCGGCGTAGGGCAGAACATATCCCTTTTCTCTGGCCTGATACTCATATTTCGGCAGATATAGCGAATAATTGTAATCCGTCCGTTCTACCATGTTCCACGTCTCCAGAAACATGCCTGTCATGCTGCGGACTGCGTCGCCTTCCAGACGGATGCCCGTATCCTTCCAGTATCCATACGGATGTGTGATATTAAAATACTCATCCGCCAGGTTATAGCCTCCGGTGAATCCCACCCGACCGTCGATGACCATGATCTTGCGGTGATCGCGGTTATTCATGAACACATTGAGGCGCGGCATGAGCCGGTTGAAGACACGGCAGTGAATGCCCAGCGCCTCCATCCTCTCATCGAAATCATTTTTCAGGAAGGTAATACTCCCCACATCGTCATAGAACAGGCGCACCTCCACGCCGGCCGCAGCCTGGCGCGCCAGCACATCCTTCAGCCGTTCAAAAGCCTGCGCTTCCTCCACGGCGTGGTATTCCAGGAAAATAAAATGCTCCGCTTTCTCCAGCTCCGCCAGCTGCGCCTCGAACGCCTCTGTCGTCTCGCTGTAGAATGTCACATCCGTATTTTTATAGAGAGGATATCGCCCGTAGGCGTACAGATATCCGGCCTGCCCCGCCAGCCACGGATCCTGCGCTTTCAGCCCTTCCGGAAGCTCCTCCCGTCCCACGTCCTCCGTCACTTCCCGGTGCGCCCGGGCATAGCGGCGCTGCATCTTCCTGGTCAGCCCCGGATAACCCAGCAGGAAATACAGGCTGAGCCCCAGCACAGGCAGCGCCAGGATCACGATGATCCAAGGCATCTTGAAGGCCGCATCGGAGAATTTCCCCTGAGATCCCACATAGATCCGCAGAGCAATGCCGAAGGCCAGCAGGCTGGTAACCAGAGAAATGATCGTGGAATATTTGTTGACTGCCTGTACCAGAAATACGATCCACGCCACCTGGAGTACCAGAGCAA
>JAJQCL010000102.1 GCA_021202715.1 Lachnospiraceae bacterium | reverse complement strand
TGATAATACGATCATTTATGGACACTATATGAAGAGCGGTCAGATGTTTCATACACTGGGCGAATATGATGATCAGGATTATTATGAAGAGCATCCGACGATGATCCTGTATACGCCGGAGACGGTCTATGAGATTCAGATTTTTGCCAGCGCAGTCCTCGATGGTTCGGATGGTTTCCCGCTGAATTTTGCCACACAGGAAGAAAAGCAGGAGTGGATCGACAGCCTGCGGGAGGCCTCCGACATCCAAAGCGAGGCAGAGGTCACAGCGGAGGACCGACTGATTACGCTGTATACCTGCGCCTATACGTTTGAGGATGCGAGGCGCCTTGTTTTTGGGAAACTGGTCTCTCTGACAGGTGCGGACTCATAAAAAAAGCAGGAAATACAGGAAAGAAACCTTTCAAAAACATAAAAAAACGGGAATATTTACAAAAATGTACTGGAAAAAAATGTCTGAATATTATATCATAGAGGATGTGGAATGAACTTCAGCAAACTGTGAATTGAGGTGGACTTTAGTGATGGAATCAATGGAAAAGATGGACGACGGTATGGAGATGAACGAGACCGCCGCGATGGCGGAAGAGACAGGAAAGATCGAAGAGCCGGAGAAGAAAGAGATGTCGGCGGAGACGGAGAGCCCGGAGAATACGGAGAAGGCGACAAAGGCGGCAAAGGCCGCGAAAGCGACACGCCGGCCGCGCCGGGAGATTCTGCAGAGCCGGGATGAGAGCCGCTCCAAGGGGAAGTATGCGCAGGAAAAGATGATGAACGGCATGATCATGGAGGGCGATCTGCGCCGTGTTGAGAAATACCTGGAATCGGCCGGGAACCAGCGGGGCGGGAAGATGTCGACCAATCCGTTCCGGCAGCAGCTTTATAATACGATTGTCGGCATTGCCATTGCGGCCCGGGCGGCGTTGGACGGCGGTCTGGGCGAGGAAGAGGCTTTCACACTCAGCGACAGCTATATGCAGGAGGCGGATACCTGTACCTCTCCGGAGCAGCTGTGGGATATCTATCGCCGGGCTGTGCTGGATTTCACGGAGCGGGTGCATGAGAATAAGTCGGATGTGCTGATGAGCGAGAAGATCAAGCTCTCGATCGATTATATCCTCAAGCATCTTCATTATGATATTTCCCTGAAGCAGATCGCGGACAACGCAGGCCTCTCGGAGACATATTTCAGTGCATTGTTCAAGAAGGAAACCGGCGAGACGGTCAGCGAATTCATCCAGAAGAGCCGGGTGAAGGAAGCGCAGAGCATGATCCAGTATTCGGAATACAGTCTGCTGGAGATCGGTCAGTATCTGGGATTTTGCTCACAGAGCCATTTCTCCAAGACATTCCGCCGCTATACGGGGATGACGCCGGGGCAGTACCGGAAGAAGAATTTCAAGAGAACCTGGTAAACACGTCAACAGGAATTTTCCACAGGCCGCCCAACAGGCGGCCCGTGCTGTGAAAGGATTATAACAATGAAAGTATCGGATCGCCTGCGTCAGGCTGCCAATGAGATCTGGGAGAGCTATTACCATCATCCCTTTGTGGATGGCATCGCCCATGGGACTCTGCCCGTGGAAAATTTTCAGTTTTACATGATTCAGGATCATCTGTATCTGATGCAGTATGCGAAGGTATTCGCTTTGGGCGTCATCAAGGCACAGAAGGAGAGCGATATGCGGGTCTTCTCCGGGCTGATCCAGGGGACGCTGAATACGGAGAATGCGGTGCATCAGAGCTATCTGAAGAGGCTGGGAATCACCCGGGAGCAGATCGATCATGCGAAGATGAGTCTGCTCAATGAGTCCTACACCAACTATATGATCTCGGTGTCCTTCAAAGAGGGGCTGGCGGAGCTGGCGGCCGCCGTACTGGCCTGTTCCTGGAGCTACAAGCTGATTGGAGATTATATGGAGACCGTTCCGGGATCCCGAGATCACGAATTTTACGGACACTGGATCCAGACCTATACCTCGCCGGTCTATCGGGCCAGCAACGAGGAGATGATCGATCTGGTGGATCGCCTGACGATCAATTATACCGAGGAACAGCTGAAGCATCTGGAGGAGATCGTGATCGCCTGCAGCCGCTATGAGGACGGCTTCTGGGATATGGCGTGGAATATGTCCATGTAGGACATTTCCGGCTGACAGGGGTCATAACCTGAGAATCGGGGGCGCGCGGTCTTGAGAATTTGGAAAAACGGGTTGACAGGGCGGACGCGGTGTGTTATCATTCACGTGTTGTCAAATTGATAGAAAAGCAGAGTGTCCACTCTCACCTCAGCACAGCGGTGTCTCGGGTTATGAAGTAAGCATGGTTTGCATGTTCATGGTGGATAGTCTGTCTATCCACCTTTTTTGCGCATACAAATCATTGGGAGGTACAAGGCAATTAGCGAATTATTGATTAATGGCCAGATTGGCGACAGAGAGATTCGGCTGATCGGAAGCCATGGCGAGCAGGTTGGAATCGTGAATTCCCGTGAGGCCCTGCGGATGGCCCGGGATGAGGATCTGGATCTGGTTATGATCGCACCGGCGGCGAAGCCGCCTGTCTGTAAGATGATCGATTACAGCAAATACCGCTATGAGACGGCCCGTAAGGAAAAAGAGGCCCGGAAGAAACAGCGGACCATCGAGACAAAGGAAGTGCGCCTCTCGCCCAACATCGAAGAGAACGACCTGAACACGAAAGCCAATGCGGCCCGTAAGTTCCTGGAGAAGGGCAATAAGGTGAAGGTGACGCTGCGTTTTCGTGGCCGAGAGATGAGCCATATGAGCCAGACCCGGAACGTTCTGGATGATTTCGCTGCCAAGCTGTCGGACATTGCCGTTGTGGATAAACCGGCGAAGGTGGAAGGCCGGAGCCTGGTTATGTTCCTGAGTGAGAAGCGCTGAGAATGAGACAATAACAAACTGCCGGGACGAGGTGCGCCCCGCGTCGGCAGATCAATTTAAGGAGGATATCATCATGCCGAAGTTGAAGACAAAAAGAGCTGCCGCCAAGCGTTTCAAAAAGACTGGCAACGGCCAGCTGAAGAGAATGAAAGCCTATAAGAGCCACATTCTGACGAAGAAGTCCCAGAAGAGAAAGAGAAATCTCCGCAAGGCGACCATCACCGACCATACCAATGCCAAGGTGATGAAGAAGATTCTGCCCTACGATTAATTAAAGGAGGATAACTGAGATGGCAAGAATTAAAGGCGGCATCGGCGCAAAAAAGAGACATAACCGTGTATTAAAGCTGGCGAAGGGATACCGCGGCGCCAGATCCAAACAGTATAGAGTTGCAAAGCAGTCCGTGATGAGAGCTCTGACCAGCTCCTATGCAGGCCGGAAGCAGAGAAAGAGACAGTTCCGCTCGCTGTGGATCGCCCGGATCAATGCGGCGGCCCGGATGAACGGCCTGTCCTACAGCCGGTTCATGTATGGCCTGAAGCAGGCGGGTGTGGAGATGAACCGCAAGATCCTGGCGGATCTGGCTGTCAACGATCCCGAGGCTTTCACGAAGCTGGCTGAGCTGGCGAAGAGCAAAATCGCGTAAAAAACTTGCATTTTTTCAGGAGAGCGTGTAAAATAGCCGGGCGGTGGCAATCAGCGCGGTTGTCGCCGTTCCTCTGCTTTCCTGAAAACAAGTGAGGAAGCGAGAATTCCCACGAGAATTTCTGCCGCAAAAAATCTTGACAGACAGAAATGAATATGGTATCATTCAGTAGTTCGTGCAGAGATGCCGACATTCAAAGCTCGGGGCGTGGCTCAGTTTGGTAGAGCGTCCGGTTAGGGACCGGGAGGTCGCAAGTTCGAATCTTGTCGCCCCGATTGTATGCTTAGCAGACTCTGGAGGATCAGCGTATGCTAAGTATTTTCTTTCTTCTTTCCGCACAAGCGGGAATGTGTGTCCGTAGCTCAGCTGGATAGAGCAACGGCCTTCTAAGCCGTGGGTCGGGGG
>JAJQCL010000194.1 GCA_021202715.1 Lachnospiraceae bacterium | reverse complement strand
ATCTTTGGTCCCTTGTAGTATGCATATCGAGCGGCGCGCCGGGCGGATCCCAAAGGGCCTGACGCGCATCTGTCTCTGATGACAGAGCCGCTCATGTATAGAGAAAATAGCAGTAAAGGAGTAACAAAAATGCCATTCAAGAAAACACCTCAGAAGTTTTCGGCTGCCATCAAGACGGTCGAGATTGGCACCGGTGACCGGAAGATCGCCCTGGGCGGCGAGTCTGTGATGCCGCTGTACAGCTTTGACGGTCCGATCGAGAATGCGCCCAAGGTGGGCGTGGAGATCGCAGACACCGGGTTCGCAGATGCGCCGGAGGGCCTGAAAGCCTTCTATGCCGGATGCGAGACCATGGCGGAGCAGGCGAAGAAGGCCGCCACGATGGAGGGCGCAGATTTCCTCTGTCTGCGTTTTGAGAGTGCGGATCCCAACGGGGCGAATACGCCCGTGGAAGACTGTGTGGCTGCCGCGAAGGAAGTGGCCGACAGTGTGGATCTGCCCCTCGTGATCATGGGCTGCAAGAACAATGAGAAGGACGCGCAGCTCTTCGAGAAGTGTGCTGAGGCGCTGGCCGGGAAGAATATCCTGGTGCTGGCCGCCAAGGAAGAGAACTACAAGGGCGTGGGTGCGGCCGCCGGTCTGGCTTATAATCAGAAGGTGGGCGCTGAGTCCTCTGTGGATATCAACCTTGCCAAGCAGCTGAACGTACTCATTACCCAGCTGGGTGTGAGCGGCGACAGCATCGTTATGAACCCCGGTACCGCGACCGCCGGTTATGGCTTCGAATACGTGGTCTCCACGCTGGAGCGTATCCGCCTGGCGGCACTGGGTCAGAATGATACCACCCTTCAGATGCCGATTCTGACACCTGTTGCCTCTGAGACCTGGGGCGTCAAGGAGTCTGTGACCGAAGAAGCGGATATTCCCGAGTGGGGAGACCGCGAAACGCGGGGAATCGACATGGAAATCGCTACCGCTGCCGCTGTACTGGCTGCCGGATCCAACGGCGTGATTCTGAGACATCCTCAGTCTGTCGCCACGGTATCCAGGCTGATCCGCGAGCTGATGTGAGTCTGAAGGAGGAAAAAGAAGATGGCATTAAAAGGTATTGATATATTTAAGATGTCGCCCAAGAAGAACTGCAAAGAGTGCGGTGTACCGACCTGTATGGCTTTCTCCATGAAGGTCGCGGCCGGGGCTCTGCCGATCGAGAAGTGTCCCTATATGGGCGCGGATGTGATCGCGAAGCTGTCTGAGGCCACGGCTCCGCCCATGAAGACCATCAAGGTGGGCGATCTGTCCATGGGCGGCGAGACTGTGATGTATCGTCACGAGAAGACCTTCGTCAGCAAGACGCTGTATGCGGTCTCTGTCTCTGATACCCAGGAGAACGCCGACGCGGTGTTTGAGGAACTGAAAAAAGTTGATTATGAGCGCATCGGCGAGAGAGAGTACGCGGAATTCGTTTTCGTAAAGCACGATGGCGACACCGATGTCTTTGTGGAAATGGCGAAGAAGGCGGCTGCGACCGGACGTCAGGTGATCCTGGATGTGGATTGCCCGGTCTGCGCGGAGGCCGCTCTGGAAGCCATCAAGGACGCGAAGCCCGTGCTCAACGGCGCTAACGCGGAGAATGTAGAGAAGATGAACGAGCTGGCCGGAAAATATGGCGTGGTGCTCGGTGTGAAGGCGGAAGGTCTGGATGCTCTGTATGACCTGACCGCAAAGATCGAGGGAATGGGCAACAAGAACCTGATTCTCAATGTCTCCACTGCTTCCATCAAGGAAGCTTTCGCGGAGGCGGTACAGATCCGTCGCGCCGCGGTGAAGAATACAGACCGGACGTTCGGTTATCCGACTCTGGTGAACACGGCCGCTCTGGCGCCCGGAGATCAGGCGATGCAGACAGCGCTGGCTTCCCTGTTTACCATGCGCTACGGTTCGGTCATCGTCATGGAGTCCATGTCCTACGCGCAGGCTCTGCCTCTGTTTGGCCTGCGGCAGAATGTCTTTACGGATCCGCAGAAGCCCATGAAGGTTGATCCCGGCATTTATCCGCTGAACGGCGCCACCGAGGATTCCCCCTGCGTCATCACCGTCGACTTCGCCCTGACCTACTTCCTGGTGTCCGGCGAGATCGAGCGCTCCGGCGTTCCCGTGAACCTGCTGATCAGCGATGCGGGCGGATATTCCGTGCTGACGGCCTGGGCGGCCGGTAAGCTCAGCGCTTCCACGATCGCCAAGTTCATCCAGGAGGCAGACATCGCTTCCAAGATCAAGAACCGCACCCTGATTCTGCCCGGTAAAGTGGCTGTCCTGAAGGGTGAAGTGCAGGAGAAGCTGCCCGACTGGAACGTGATCGTGGGTACCCGCGAAGCCGTCGAGCTGGTTCAGTTCCTGAAGGAGTTCAAATAGTGTTTCACGCGGAGCGATCCGCGGAATGATAAATCATCCAAAGGAGATAAGAAAATGGCAAAATTTATTACGATTGGTGAGCGTATTCACTGCATCTCCCCCTCCATCCGCGAGGCGATGGCCACCAGGAATCCCGAGCCGATTCTGAAGCGTGCCAAGGAACAGCTGGACGCAGGGGCAACCTACCTGGACGTGAACATCGGCCCGGCGGAGAAGGACGGCGATGAACTGATGAAGTGGGCCGTGGAACTGCTGCAGGGCAATTTTGAAAATGTGCCTCTGTGCCTGGATACGGCCAATAAGAAAGCCATCGAAGCCGGTATCTCCGTTTACAATCGCTCCAAGGGTAAGCCCATCGTGAATTCCGCGGATGCGGGAGACCGTATCGAGAACATTGATCTGGCGGCGGCGAACGACGCCATCGTCATTGCGCTGTGCTCTGCTCACGGCATCGCGGCGGACAATGATGAGCGGATGATGCACTGCCAGAACATGCTGGAGAGAGGCATGGAGCTGGGTATGGAAGCCGAGGATCTGTGGTTTGATCCGCTGTTCCTGGTCGTCAAGGGCATGCAGGACAAGCAGATGGAGGTTCTGGAAGCCATCAAGATGTTCAGTGAGATGGGTCTGAACTCCACCGGCGGTCTGTCCAACAACTCTAATGGTATGCCTAAAAACATCCGCCCGATCATGGATTCTGCCATGGTGGCGATGGCCATGATGCAGGGGCTGACATCTGCCATCGTGAACCCTTGCGATCTTCGCCTCATGGAGACCATCAAGTCCTGTGACGTGCTGAAGAATAATACGCTGTACGCCGATTCCTATCTGGAACTGTAAGAGAACTTTTGAGAGCCTCCGTATGCCGGGGGCTCTCTGTGCATACCGTAAATCCCCCGGCGGGGGATCTCACGGCAACCGGGGACGGATTGGACTTGCCTCGTCCCTGACATCTATCAATGCAGGAGGTAAAAAGATGAGCGTATTGACAGATTTGATCTATGGCGGCTCCCATGCGGTGGCCGGTCTGACAGAAGGCGCGGTGAACGACGCCATCGCAAAATACGGCGCGGATAAGGCAGTGGCTTTCCCGGATACGGCGTATTTCCTGCCCACCATCTATGCGGCGACGGGCGTGAAGGTAAAGACGCTGGGCGATCTGCCCGCCTGTGTGGGCGTGCTGAAGAGCCTGATCACGGACCAGGAGGATCTGGGCCAGGCACTGAATGCCGGACTGGCGACGGCTGTGGGCGCGGAGATCCTGGAGGCGTTGAAGTATGCAGAGAGCGACGATCCATATGCCGATGAGGCCGGGATCGGTTTTGTCTCCGATCCGATCATTCGTTCTCTGGGTGTGCCGCTGGTCACCGGCGATATCCCCGGTGTGGCGGTGGTCCTGGGCAAGGCGGACGATCCGGCTGATGTGGTCAATGTGGTGAAAGACTACCAGAGTAAGGGCATTATGAGCTTTCTGGTGGGGGATGTCATCGATCAGTGCATCGAAGGCGGCGTGAAAATGGGACTTGAGTTCCGCGTGGTGCCGCTGGGCCATGCGGTGACGGCTGTCACGCATGTGGTTACCGTGGCTATCCGTGCGGCGCTGATCTTCGGCGCGATCGAACCCGGCAAGCTGAACGATCTGCTGACCTACACCAAGGAGCGTGTCCCGGCCTTCGTGAATACCTTCGGCGCGATCGACAATGTGGTGGTCTCCGCCGGAGCCGGCGCCATTGCCTTGGGCTTCCCCGTGGTGGTGGACATCGACCTGGGTGAGAATCAGGTGCCCGGCGCGCTGGAGTCCGTGACCGACCACAGCCTGACCGTGAAGAAGTCTCTGGAGCTGCGCAACATCAAGATCAAGGTCACCGAGCTTCCGATCCCTGTGGCCTTTGCCGCGGCCTTCGAGGGTGAGATCATCCGCCGGAGCGATATGCTCACGGAGTTCAGCTCCCATGCCAATCCCACCTGCGAGCTGGTGGAGTCTGTGGAGGCGGGAACGATCGAGGACCACAAGATTACCGTCGTCGGCCCCGACATCCCTGCGGGCGGCGAACTGCCTCTGGCTACTTATGTGAAGGTCGCCGGTGCGAAGATGCAGCCTGACTTCGAGTCCGTCATCGAGCGGAAGTTCCACACCTGGTTCAACTACATGGAGGGTGTGATGCACACCGGCCAGAGAAACCTGATCCGTATCCGTGTCAACAAAGAAGCGGCGGCAAAGGGTCTGACCCTGCACCATTTCGGTGAAGTGCTCTACAACATGATCATGGATGAGTTCGACAGTGTTGTGGATAAATGCGAGGTCACCTTCTACACCGAGAAGGAAAAGGTCGAAGAGATCCTGAACGAGAAGGCACTGCCTACGTATAATAAGAGAGACGATCGTCTGGCCTCCCTGACCGATGAGAGCGTCGATCAGTTCTACACCTGCATCCTCTGTCAGTCCTTCGCGCCGTCCCACTGCTGCGTGGTGACTCCGGAGCGGCTGGGCCTGTGCGGCGCCGTGTCGTGGCTGGATGCCAAGGCGACCAAGGAACTGACTCCCACCGGTCCCTGCCAGCCCATCCCCAAGGAGGGATGTCTGGACGAGCGGCTGGGCCGTTACACCAAGGTCAACGAGGTGGTGGAGCAGGCGACGCAGGGCGCTGTGAATTCCGTGACCCTGTACTCCATCCTGGAGGATCCGATGACCTCCTGCGGCTGCTTCGAGTGCATCTGTGGCATCGAGCCCGCCTCCAACGGCGTGGTCGTCGTCAACCGTGAGTATGCCGGCATGACCCCGACGGGCATGACCTTCGGCGAGCTGGCCTCCATGACCGGCGGCGGCGTGCAGACCCCCGGTTTCATGGGCCACGGACGTCATTTCATCGCCTCCAAGAAGTTCATCAGCGCCGAGGGCGGTGTCAAGAGAATCGTCTGGATGCCCAAGGAACTGAAGGATGACGTGGCGGATCGCCTGAACAAGACGGCCAAGGAGCTGTACGGCATCGACAACTTCTCCGATATGATTTGTGACGAGACCATCGCCACGGACACGGAGGCTGTGCTGGAGTTCCTGACCGAGAAGGGACATCCCGCGCTGGAGATGGAGCCGCTGATGTAAGATCTTATATGTGTAATTGTACGGGGGCTGCGAAAAGTGATATGCCCCCTGTCAAGTAGACAGGGGGCATATCATCCTGTTACGATCATCCCTCTTGAGATTATTACCGATTTGGGGAGATGCAAAAGATGCCGAAACAAATCAAACCATTTTTGAATTATTCTCAGCAGATTGCCAAGCCGGCAAATGAGAAGAAATTGTCAGTTGAGGATACCGCCTCTGCATAGGAGGCACTTACAAATATCAGCTACTATGCCCTGATCGGCGGATATAAACAGTTGTTTTAAAATCCTCTACCTTGTACGCGGGGCAAGATTTAAGCAGCCTTACGAGGCTGCTTTTCCTTTTTTTCGCAAAAAAGACTGCTATCCGAAGATAACAGTCCTTTTCCTACTGTGTCATATGAAAAAGCGATACGGCATAGGTTATTTTTGCTTTGGGTTAATTTTCTCGATTTTTTCTCATTTCTCAAATCCGGCTTATTTTCTCATTCCGGAAACCGCCTGAAATAAAGCATTTCTGCTGGCTTTATTTCTCGAGTGACTTCATCGTCGGGATTGCCGCGATGTAATTTTTTACGGGTTCTCATAACAATAAAAACCCTGTTTTTCCCGTGATTCCGGATGGTGCCGTTTGTAATAAGTCAGCACAGCTTCACGCATTTTCCGGTGAAAATGGTTCAAAAGTGGTTCAGAAATGGTTCAGGTTTTAGCTGGTTCTACGCTTGTTTTTACATATCATTCAGCCGCCGGACGACCTCCTCCGGGGTCCACACAGGAATTTCCTCTTCGTTGAAATCTCTAGAGTTCCTTGTGACGATCCCATCCATGCTTCCCAGCAGGGCAACCGAATACTGCACGGAATCCTCAAAGTCATTCCATTCCAGCGCCAGAGCCTGAATGATTTCCTGCTCTGACACAGCTGCGACCGAAACAATCCGGAGTAATTGGCTGAGCATATTTCTTACGGCGACCTTGTCCTTTAGCTGCCTGCTCGCGATATAATAAATATCCGTAAAAGCAGAAGCTGAAATATATTCCTGTACATTGTCCCGGTCACATAATTTCAATACGGCTGCGGCTGCTTCAAAAAACGGTGGCCGTCTGAGTAAAACATCAAGCACTACATTCGTATCAATCAGCAGTCTCATATTTGCTCAGTCTTTCTGCGCGGTAGTCCTCCAGAGTCATTCCATTATCCGGGATAATCCCTGTCAGAGAATCTACGATATCGCTTACCCGCGTTCCCTTATCTTTGGTCTCAGCTTTTTCCTGATTCATGTTTTCAGCCGGAAAGACAATGATTTCAAGCAGGCTGTTCTGCAGTGCCTTGGGTAAAGAAATCACTGACATTAATTTACTGGCATCAATATACTGGCGTACCATTTCCATTTATATTCACACTCCTTCCATCCGTCTCCATGACATTGAAACTCTACCATATATATTTACAGGGTCTATGACCGCTGGGTGGAACTCTGTTGTCAATCGGTTCGGGAATATATATGAGACATGAAATATGCTGCCTCCAGCACTTCCGCTACAGACAGCATACCACATTTGCCTTTTGTTTACCACCGCAAAATAGAATCAGCCTTCGTCTTTGGTATCGGCGAGATGGCCATTCTGCATTCTCAGTTTTTCCTGCAGATTCCCAAACTCACGCTGTTTCAGTTCTTTCGTTACGTCCGTATAGATATCCATCGTTGTTGAGAAGTCCTTATGTCCGAGGGTATCCTGAACCACTTTGAGATTCACGCCTGCTTCCACCATCCGTGTGGTGAAGGTATGCCGTAGACTATGGCAGCTGAAGTTGGGAAGAAGCACCGGATTCCTGGTTCCTTTGGACAGTTGCAAATCATTACAATCCCGGATAATCCGACGCAGGGCTTTATTTAGTGTACCCTGGTGCTGGACATTTCCGAACCGGTTGATGAAAATAAAATCCGTGTATCCGTCGACAGTCATCTTGCAGGTCATTTCGTTATACTCCTGATATGCTTTTTCCATCAGAAAGGCTTCTTTAACTTCTTCCAACATGGGAATCGTCCGGTTGCCGGCTTTCGTCTTCGGCGTATGAATATTGAAGTAGCAGCCGTTCTCAGCGTGGTTGTAATACACCAGGGTATGGTTCACCTCAATGATATTTTCATTCAGGTCTATATCTTCCCACCGTAACCCGGTAATCTCACTTACACGCATTCCGGTTCCGATCATGACAGCAAAAATCGGATACCAATGGTAAAATAATAGGTTCCGGCTGTCAACACATACTCCTCCTCATATGTGTCAGAGAAATGTCCCGTCTGACTGTGGTATATTTCTTCTTCTCCGGACTCATCATAAATATAAATGAGCATATAACGTATTTCTGATGTTATTTTAAGAGTCACCGTCCCGGGCTTTGATAGTTCTAACTTATAATAATCAGTATCATCGTCATAAGAAATCGTCCCTGCATAGCTGGAACCAAAGCTGATCTTCGTCGCTGTGGATATATTTTCTTCGGTATCGGCCGCTTGCACGCAGGTTGTCCGACCTGCAAAAACTCCACAGAACGTAACCATGATAGCTATAAGTAGCTTTGTAACATTCTTTTTCATAGTCGGCCTCCTTCGTAGTGATGTAAAATATGTTTTAAGTGTTCTCCTTCAAAGCGTCTGCTTTCATACCTTCGAAGAACCGTTTTTTCCCTATTTTGTTCCAATAATTTTTAAAACAAAACAACTGGAAGTGTCTTTTCACCTTAATAGTTGAGGAAGCTATAGTATGTGACATCTAAATTGTCGTATCCGTTTTCAGTTCAAGTACCAACATACGTTGCCTCCACATAAAGCTTATCATCAGGCTGTAATCCGCTCGTACTCATGTTGAGATAAAAATAGTGTGACCCCATATGGACATAAATCTGATCATATTCCGGGAATAATTTCAGGACATCTACCTCGGAAAAGTATACCTTATCGTTTACCTCGGCCGATCTGAACCAACTGGTATAGTTATCTTCCGTCAGTTCCTCTGTGTCACTGTCGTATCCGGCCAACAGCCAGTAATCGTCCTCTAAGGTAGTGATTGCCAAAACAACGTCAAAATCAGAGAATCCGGAGACTTCTTCTTCCGTATATATTGCGTATTCGGAATCGTAAAGCATGAGTCTAGCCTCATCAATGTCAATGTTGCCATCACATTGTTCTTCTACATACGTATTTACTCTGTAGTAAAATTCTTCAATAGAATCATCATCGGCATCCTCCAGGTAATAATCTGCCCCCTCAAACTGCAGAAGATAATTCCGCATCTGATCGATTTCGCTGAGTTCTTCTGTTACCGCCTCTGTGGTTTCCTCTGCAGTCGTAACGGCCTCCGTCGTTTCTTCTTCGGATGTTTCCTCCGCCGTGGTCTCAGCCGCTGTCGTCTCTTCCTGACTTGTTTCTTCCAGCGTCGTTTCTTCTGTAGATGTTTCCTCCGCTGTGGTTTCGCTGGTTTCTGCCGTATTTGTACTGGAATCATCACTGTCACCGCCAAACGCGATCACAATAACCACCATAAATATCACAAATACCGCAAGAATTTTTAGAATTGTGCCAAGGCAGCCACCTTTCTTTTTCTCTTTTTCCTTCTTCATAGTTCTCCTTTCGTGAATTGCTTATGTTTTTGCTGTTTAGATGAAATGATTATTCGTCTTTTGTCATTTTACCATTACAATAGTAATTTTGCAATATACAACTTTGCAAACACATGTTTTCCGATTGTTTATTTGCAGCCTTACCTTCACTAAACTGATACAGAGGTGAAATTTATGGATAGTAGACACCAGCTGGAGTATAAGCTGATCGGACTTAACATTGCATATTACAGGAAGCTAAAAGGGCTGACACAGCTGCAGCTTGCTGAAAGTGTCGGTATCAGTCGGACTCATATGAGTAATATCGAAGCGCCTAATATGCCCACGTCCATTTCTTTGGAAACACTGTTGGACATTGCTGATGCGTTGAATATTCCTGCAGCGAGATTGCTTGATTTTCGTGAAGCCGTATAAAATCGTTTAGCTCTTTTTGAGGATTTTCAGATTTCCCCTGATTATTTTCAATAAACAGGAAATCCGTTGTACCGGTCATTCCGGTATCATTATCCTGTGACGGGTATCATAGCTGAGGTCTTTTTTCCATATTTTTTTCAATCGTCTTTATGATCTGCTCTGTCGGAAGCTTCGCAATTACTTCATTCACTAATCTTATCCGGATATTTTCCAGTTCGGGAGATTTTCCACCTGCAGACCAGAATACGATATATGCTGCTGTGTACAGTCCGGCGTCTTCCAGACTTTGAATCAGTTCATGCCGTTTTTCTACGGATAGTTCAAAATATTCCGGGTCGCAAATATATAGCCACTTTTCCTGATTCTCCGTAATCCATTGAATCAGTCTCTCCAGCTCGCGGATTCCTTCCGCCTGAATCAACATATTGTCCATCATCTTCAAGTTGCCTCCTTCTTTGGATTGTCATTGTTACTGTTTTTCTACATCATGTTGAATTACCAGGCAAAACGATATGGTGATTCTTCAATGCAATGTGATGGCTGTTTCGCTATAGAGATCTCTATGAAAATAAAAGGGCATCCTGTCACGGATACCCTTACACACGCAGTCTCATTTTTAGATAACAACTTTTAACAACCTCGATTTATCGGTGATAGCTTTATATAAATCTCCATCCACGGTGATAACTCTTCATTTCCCGTCAATGACCGGATATAACTGTTCACTACTGGAAGTAATGATAGATATTTCCTCGGCGATATACATGGAACCGCTTCGCTATCAATATTTAAAATGTCCGCAGGATCATGCGTCTCTACCCTACGGACATTCTATAAATCTTTAAAACTTTTGAAAAGTTGGTTCAGAATTGGTTCAAAAATGGTTCAAAAGCAGCATTTGGTTCAAGCCAAAGCCGCAGAATCTCTTGATTTTCCTGACTTTTATTTCTCAATGCTCTTCATCGTCGGGAACAGCAGCACATCCCTGATGGCCTGTGCGTCCGTCAGCAGCATCACCAGCCGGTCGATTCCGTAACCGATTCCGCCTGTCGGCGGCATGCCGATCTCGAGGGCGTTGAGGAAGTCTTCGTCGGTGTGGTTGGCTTCCTCGTCTCCGGCCGCGATGGCTTCTTCCTGTGCCGCGAAGCGTTCCCGCTGGTCGATCGGGTCGTTGAGTTCGGAGTAGGCGTTGCACATTTCCCGGCCATAGATGTAGAGCTCGAAGCGCTCCACCAGCTCGGGGTTGCCGGGCTTCTTCTTGGTAAGAGGAGATACCTCGACGGGATGATCGCAGACGAAGGTGGGCTGGATCATCTTGTCCTCGCAGAATTCCTCGAAGAAAAGGTTGATGATGTCTCCCTTTTTGTGGCGGGCTTCATATTCAATATGATGCTCATCGGCCAGGCGCTTGGCCTCCTCGTCGCTGGTGACCTGGTTAAAGTCCACGCCGGAATACTCTTTGACGGCGTCGATCATGGTCACGCGGGCGAAGGGCTTGCTCATGTCGATGATTGTGTCATTGTATTGAATGACGGCGCTGCCGCAGACCTTCTCCGCCAGATAGCGGAACATGCTCTCGGTCAGTTCCATCATGCCTTCATAATCGGTGTAGGCCTGATACAGCTCCATCAGTGTGAATTCCGGGTTGTGGCGGGTGTCTACACCCTCGTTGCGGAAGACGCGGCCGATTTCGTAGACGCGCTCCAGACCGCCGACAATGAGGCGTTTCAGATACAGCTCCAGGGAAATGCGCAGCTTCACATCTTCATCCAGCGCATTGTAATGCGTCTCGAAGGGCCGGGCGGCGGCGCCGCCCGCATTGGCGACCAGCATGGGGGTCTCCACCTCCATGAAGCCCCGGCCATCCAGGAAGTTGCGGATTTCCTTGAGAATCTGAGAACGCTTTACAAAGGTTTCTCTGGATTCGGGATTCATGATCAGATCGACATATCTCTGGCGGTAGCGCATGTCGGTGTTGGTCAGCCCGTGAAACTTCTCCGGGAGGACCTGCAGGCTCTTGGACAGCAGCGTGACCTGAGATGCATGAATCGAAATCTCGCCGGTCTTGGTCTTGAAGACTTCGCCGGTCACAGCGAGGATATCACCGATGTCGTATTTCTTGAAATCCTTATAGGACTCCTCGCCGATCAGATCGCGGGCCACGTAGGACTGAATATCTCCCTGCAGGTCACGGATGTTGCAGAAGGAGGCTTTCCCCATCACGCGTTTGAACATCATACGGCCGGCGACGGTTACGGTCTTTCCTTCCATCTCCTCGTAATGATTCTTAATCTCCATGCTGTGGTGTGTTACATCCACTTTTGTGATCTGAAACGGATCCCGCCCCGCCTCCTGCAGAGCGGCGAGCTTCTCACGCCGGACCTTTCTCTGCTGATTCAAATCCGGCTCCTGCCGGGGGGTCTTTGTATTCTCTGCCATATTTTTCTCCTCTCAGGTTCTCAAAAAATGTCATTGCTGTTTTGAAAGTTCTGGAGTTCCTTCATATTTACATTTGCGGTCTTTGATCATGTTTCGCATAGAAAACTGTCTGCGCAGGATGGCTCCGGCGCAGACAGTAAAACTCGAAAAACAGGTTACTCCGCCTTGAGAATTTCCAGGACCTGATAGGTGATCGTTCCAGCCTGGGTCTCTACCTGAACTTCATCGCCGACTTTTTTGCCGAGCAGCGCTTTCCCGACCGGAGATTCGTTGGAAATCTTTCCCTGCAGACTGTTGGCCTCAGTAGATCCTACGATGCTGAATTCCATCTCCTCGTCAAATTCGATGTCATGAACTTTGACGCGGCATCCGATGTTGATCTGGTCGAGGTTGATATCATCCTCATCTACGACTTCCACATTTTTCAGGAGCTTTTCCAGCTCTTCAATCCGCGCCTCAATGTCACGCTGCTCATCCTTGGCTGCATCGTACTCTGCGTTTTCTGACAGGTCGCCCTGTTCGCGTGCTTCCTTGATTTTCTGCGCGATCTCTTTTCTCTGTACGACCTTCAGATCGAAAAGCTCGTCCTCCAGTTTTTTCATTCCTGTATAGGTAAGAATTTTTTTCTCTGCCATCTTTACGTCCTCCTGACATGACAAAACAGCTGGTTTCCCCGCTGACATTGCGTAATATTATACTCCAGAGACTTCGCCATTGTCAACGGATTTTCACGGGATTTCCCGGCCATTTCCCGCTCCCGGGAAGGTGTCTTCCGGGCTCCGCCTGACGAAAATCATCCATTAGCTGTCGCAGATCTGCGAGAGAAGACAGAGTGTTGCACCGGGCCCGCAGACGGGAAGCATGGGGAATGCCGGTCGTATACCAGGCGACCTGCTTGCGCATTTCCCGCATGGCCACGCGTTCCCCTTTATATGCGCTGAGCATTTCTCCGTGCTGAAGGATGACGGCGCAGAGCTCTTCCCGGGTCGGTCGGGGCGGCGTCTCGCCGGTCTCCAGGTAGCTGCGGATCTCCGCGAACAGCCAGGGATTGCCCCGGGCTCCGCGGGCCATCATCAGGCCGTCGCAGCTGGTCTTGCGCAGTATACGGGCGGCGTCTTCGCCGGAGAAAATATCGCCGTTGCCGATCACAGGGATGGAAAGGGCTTCCTTAACCTGGCGGATGATCTCCCAGTCGGCCGTTCCGGAATAATACTGGGCGCGGGTGCGCCCGTGCACAGTCACGGCGGAAGCGCCCGCAGCCTCGAGACGGCGGGCGAACTCGACGGCGTTGACGGAATTCTCATCGAATCCTTTACGGATCTTGACGGTCAGAGGTTTTGACAATCGCTTTGCCATGGTGGAGATGATCTGTTCGGCCAGCGCAGGATTCTTCATCAGGGCCGATCCCTCCCCGTTGTTTACGACCTTGGGGACAGGGCAGCCCATATTTACGTCAATGATCTCGTAATCATCCTGAATCTGCACGGCCATTTCCGCCATGATTTCCGGATCGGAGCCAAAGAGCTGAACCGCCAAAGGAGCTTCGCCGGGCTCACGCACGAGAAGCTCCCTTGTATTTTTATTCTTATAATACAGTGCCTTGGCGCTGACCATTTCCGTACACAGGACATCGCAGCCCTGTTCCTTGCAGAGCTGGCGGAAGGCTGCGTCGGTCACACCGGCCATGGGAGCCAGAAAAAGGGGATGCTCCCAGGAATATGCGCCCAACCTCATGCGTCCGCCTCCTGGTTCTCCGAAATCTGCCCCAGAAAGACGATGCGATAGTAGGTCTCCAGACCCTGCAGCAGTTCTTCTTTCTCCCGCTGAATCTCGCGGATCTTCAGCTCGCTGCCAATCTCATCAAAGAGATAATCCGCGTCGTCTTTGGAGACGGCCAGCGTCAGCGTTCCATCCTCGAGGAATTCCAGCGTCAGGACGCCGCCCACATCCTCCACAAAGAGGACACACATTACTTTTAGTTCCTGCTGCACGGCCTCCGGCAGCCGGGCAAATTCTTCATTAAAATAATATTTTTCCAGATAGGAATTGGCGCCGCACAGCACCTTTTTTTCTGCCATATACTCCTCCCCGTCATCCGATATCAATCAAAGCCATTCTGTGATCAGCTATTTGTGTATTCCAATGGTGCTTCCGCGCCATGAAAGCTATGCGTAGCTGTACAGTCCCCGCACGCTGACCTCTCCGGCCAGGACTTCCCGGATCTCGCCGTCCTCCGTCTCGACCAGAAGGGAACCGGTGTCGTTGATTCCCAGGGAGCGGCCGCTCCATTCCTGTCCGACGCCGAGCACACGAACGCTTTCCCCCCGGCTGATCAGAAAATGGTTATATTCCTCCCGCACGAAGGCCAGATTCCGCTGCGTGAGGAACTGTTCATAATACTCTGCAAAATGCTGCATCACGCGGCAGACGATCTCGGCCCGGGAATATTTCTGCCCCGTTTCCAGATACAGGGACGTCGCCTTGTCGGCCAGAGATTCCGGAAACGCTTCGTGATGTACGTTGAAGCCGATGCCCACAATGATCTGCTGGATATAATCCTCTTCCAGATTCATCTCTGTGAGGATGCCGCAGAGCTTCCGGCGGTTTAACACCAGATCGTTGGGCCATTTGATGGCGCAGTCCGCGCCGGAGACATCCTGCACGGCTCGCAGGCTTGCCAGTGCGGCCAGGATCGTCAGCTGACTGGCATCCTGCGGGGCGATCTCCGGCTTGAGAACGAAGCTCATGGCGATGCCGGCGCTCGCCGGTGTCTCCCACACGCGGCCCCGGCGGCCCTTTCCCCGGGTCTGGCGGTCGGCGACCACCAGCGTTCCCTCCGGATTCCCCTCCTGAGCCAGACGTCTTGCCTGATTATTGGTCGAGTCGGTCTCTGCGTATACGACCAGAGGTGCGTCCTTCCATCGGTCCGTCCGGCGGCTGCCGATTTCTGCTTCGGTCAGCACATCGGGCGCCTGAAGCAGGCAGTAGCCTTTGTTTTGAACGGCTCCAATTTCATAACCCTCTGCCTTCAGGGCATTGATCGCCTTCCACACCGCGGTTCGGGATACGCCCAGGCGTTCACAGAGCTGCTGCCCGGAGACATAGGTCCCGTCCTTTCGCAGCATGGTCAGTATTTCTCTCTTCACACACGTTCCTCCTCTCCGTGGTTGGCTGCCGTGCTCAGTTCAGCCAGAGGCAGACGGCGCTGATATAAGTCAGACACAGGAGCCCGGCAGACATGAGCAGAAAAAAGACTCCCTGTACCTTCTGATTCCTTCGATTGCTGTCTTTTCTGAATTTTAACAGGGACGTGAGAAGATTCAGAAGCGCGGCGAGAAAAAACAGGACGGGAAAGCCTTTCAGGGGGAGCCTGTCATCACGAAGGGCAGGCAGAACGCAAGAAGACAGCCCGCGCACAGCGCTATGTAGAGGCCGTCGCAGACATGCTGAAAGGTTCTCGGACTTCGGGATCTTGCCATCATGTACCTCCGGTTATACGCAGTTTGTTTTTGTGAATACATCCTTTGCAATCGCTGAAAATCCGGCGACGCATAGAAAGTATAGCGCGAACCGGGGAAAATGACAAGCGGAAGGGAAGGACAACTTTGGTGGGGGCAGCATGATCAATGTGAGGCAGAATAAATTGGTGAAAGAGGGCGGTGTATCATTTTTTGCCAACTTTTTAGAAAACACGACAAAGAAAAAGTTGGCAGAAAAATGAAAAATCGAAACAATTAAAGAAAAATGTCTTGCTTTATGCAAACATAGTTGCTGTAAATACGCGGATATTGGGACATTCTAAAAAATCAGGGGGATATGATATTAAGACGGAGGAGCCGGTACAAATCATATACAAGGCTCAGCATTTTCAATGTGAGTTTCAGATGATTGAGGTCAACGTGGCTGAGCGTCCCTGTTTTGCGAATACTTTTTACTATAAAATTGGAGGATTTAGAAGTACAGTTATTTCAAACAGGGAGGCTCTCAGGAGACACGAAACAGCAGCTTCGTCGCTGTTTCGTGTCTCCTGACTAAAGTATTATGCGTAACCAATCTGAGTGGCAATAAACAGAAAGATGCAGGCGATAATGGTTAATATACCGACAAGAGGCAGGATAAAACGTTCCCACTTGGAGAAGGGAACCTTGCCAAAGCCCAGAGCCAGTACAAGTACTCCTAATAGAGGCGTACACATGTTTGTCAGGCCGTCTCCGAACTGATAGGCCAGAACAGCTGTCTGCGCTGTAATTCCCATAATATCGGCAATAGGGAGAACAATAGGCATAACAATTGCAGCTTTCCCGGAACCGGAAGGAATGAACAGATTAATCAGCATAATGGCAACCAGAATGCCGAAGATAGATACCATAGAGGGCAAACCGCTTAAAGGCCGGGAGAGATAGTATACGATGGTATCCAGTATATTTGCCTCGCTGAGAAGCCAGGAGATACCATAAGAAATACCTAAAATCAGGTTTCCGCCTGTTATACCAGCGGCGCCTTTGGTAAAGGTGCTGATGATCTCATCGACAGATAAACCGCCCACCAGACCAGCGATAACGGTTACTGCAACGAAAAGCGCAGACAG
>JAJQCL010000044.1 GCA_021202715.1 Lachnospiraceae bacterium | reverse complement strand
TATAGGTTCCGAATATCTGGACCCAGTACGTCACATCGCCCTGTGTAAAGCAGCCGATCCCGATCGTCTGGTAACTCGATCCCAGAATGTTCGCCTTGTGACCGGATGAATTCATCCAACTGTTCATGACAGAACTTGCACTGGTCTGTCCCACTGCGATATTTTCTCCAAAGAGTTTGTCCGAAACCGTAGAGCAGGACAGATTCGAAGGGCGGGTATGGCTGAAATAGATATTGATCTCCGCAGCCCTCTGCATGGCTGCCGCAAGCAGATCCTTATCCATAGTCAACGCTGACAGACCCTCCGCAGCACGCTCCTTATTCACAAGAGTAAGCACCTCGTAAGCCTTTGAATAGCAGCAGGTTCCGGTCAGTGTGACCGTGTCCACAGCCAGATACGAGCCGTCCTCCATCTCTGTCATAGTGGAAGGATATGTGACGGTCAGATTCGTACACTGATAAAAGGCGTTTGCACCGATATATGTTACGCTGTCCGGAATCGTGAGCGACTTTAGAGATGTACAGCTATAAAATGCGTAGCTATTGATGCTTTCCAATCCCTGCGGCAAATTGACCGAGCTGAGCTTCTCACAGTTGTAAAACGCCAGGTTATAAATCGTTTTCAGACCGCTTCCCAGCGTTACACTCGTCAGCGCCGTACAATTATAGAAGCTTCTGTATTCCAGTGTCTCGATGCCATTTCCGATTTTCGCTGTCGTGAGAGACGTGCAGCTGTCCGCGAGCCCGTCGCCGAGCGAGGTAACGGAGTCCGGCACCGTGAGGCTCTTCAGTGATGTGCACTCTGTAAAGACCCAGTCGCCGATCGTTGTGACCGAGGAGGGGATCGTCACACTAGTCAAACAGGAATTCATGTAAAAAGCCTCTACTCCGAGCGTTTTTACGGTACTGGGAATTGTGTAAGAGGTATCTGTCTTCCCCTGCGGATAGCGGATCAGTTCTGTCTTCGCCGCATTAAACAGTACGCCATTGGCAGAAGCATAGGTGCTGTTCCCGCTCGCAACCACATACGAAGTCAGCTCGCTGCAATTATAGCAGATCTCGGTTCCCAGAGAAGTAACCGAGGCCGGGATCGTCAAACTGGTGATTTCTGTATTCTGAAACGCATACGAACCAATCGTCTGCACCGCGCTGCCCAGCGTCACGCTCTGCAACGAACTGCAGTTCGCGAAGGCTGCCTGATCAATGGTCTGAACGCTGTCCGGTATGGTCACACTGGTCAGATCATAACACTGATAAAAGGCCGCTTCCCCGATTGTCTTGAGACTGGCTGGAAGAGAAATGCTCGTCACATAATAAGTCCGCATGAAAGCATAATCGCCAATATGTGTGATTCCTGATCCGATGACAATACTGGTGATCGAAGTTCTGTACGAATACCACGGCGCAGAGCTATATGTAGAACTCGTGTAATCTGTCATGGCGCCGGAACCGGAAACAGTCAGCACACCGTCCTCCAGGGTCACTGTCGCGACACCCTCTGTCCAGGTTTGCGTCGACGCGGTCACTGCGGGAATATCATCGGATGCGTCTTCTGCCTCTGCAACCTCATAGGCGCCCAGCGGTTCTTCTCCCACTGTGTCCTCTGCTTCTGATGTTGCCCCTTCCGCAGCCTCTGAATCTTCTTCGGTCGCTTCCTCCGTCTTCACGAAAGCTTCTCCGACCACTGTATCCGAGGAAGCGTAGACACGTTCCCCGGACGCAAACCCGACCAGGATAAGCAGAAAGAACATCAGGAATCTTTTCTTTATTTTCATCACTGTCTCCTTTTCTTCGGCATAGAATGAGGTTTGTATATGTTTCATTCACACATGAATATAGTAACATCTTGCACACACAAAATCAATCTGATTAAAGCATGTCCGTTCCTAAAAATAGCCGGATTCCACCTCCGACAGAGTGACAAGCGGGGCTGATATTGACTCACTCTACGGCGATATTGACCAAAATATCTTTTGACCCTTCTCTCTTTTTGTGGTATATATGGGAAAACATGAAAGATCCTGTATGTACAGACACCATTTACGAATACTGTAAGCAGCCCACAGGGCGGAGAGGGGGAGCCTTATGAGTCAGCCATATTACGAAACATTTCACGAGATCAGCGAGATGGGAATCCACATCGCCTATCACACCGCACCCGGCGGATATCATCCGCTGCACTGGCATGAGGAGCTGGAGATACTGTATCCGCTGAACGGACAGACCGACATCACGGTGGAGAGCCGGAAGCACCAGATTCCCCGGCAGAATGTCCTGGTTGTCAATCCCAGACAGCTTCACAGCTCCTACTATCACGGAGCCGCCTGCATGTTTCTGTGCATCCATATTTCTGAAAAGCTGTTGAAAAAATATATGCCGGACATTGAACTGTATCAGATCCACTGCTGCCCGGAGGATGTCGACGAAGAGCATCGTGCCGCCTATCAGGAGGTCTGCGGGAAGCTGGAGGAGCTGACAAAGCTCTATATCCGGGAACCGGCGGCCGCCTCGGTGGAGTCCGAAGGGCTGACGCTCCAGATCCTCGCGCTGCTCATCCGTCATTTCTCCGTCCGCACGGCCGCACCGGAGCTGACGCAGGTGAGCCCTCTGACGAGCCGCCGTCTCCGGGAGATCGTCACCTATGTAGAAGGGCATTTCCGGGAGCCTGTCTCGCTGAGTGAGATCTCTGATCTCATGGGGCTGAGCAGGGAATATTTCTGCCGCTTCTTCCGGCAAAACATGGGGACCTCCTTCCTGCGCTATGTCAACGAGGTGCGGGTCGCCCACATCTATCAGGATCTGCTGCGCACCGACACGCCGGTGGCCGAATTGGCGGAGGAGAACGGGTTCACCAACCAGAAGCTCTTCAACCGCATTTTCAAGGAGATCTATGGCTGTACACCATCTTCGGTGCGAAAGACAAAAGCGGAGAACTGACCGCGCCCCAGGCAGGGCGGAAAGCTCTCCGTTTTTTGGCGTGCGGGACACGATCACTCAAACTGCGCATAATACAGACGGCTGTAGAAGCCCTTCTGTGCCATCAGGCTTTCATGCGTGCCCTGCTCCACCACGTCGCCGCCGTCCACAACCAGAATGCGGTCCGCATTCCGGATGGTTGAAAGGCGGTGCGCAATGACAAAACAGGTCTTGTCGCGCATCAGCGCCCGCATGGCGTCCTGAATCTCCTGCTCGGTGCCGGTGTCCACATTGGAGGTCGCCTCGTCCAGAATCAGCATCCGACAGTCATAGAGCATGGCCCGCGCGATCGTGAGGAGCTGTTTCTGCCCCTTGGAGATGTTACCGCCGTCCTCGCTGATCACGGTCTGATACCCTTGCGGCAGACGCATGATGAAGGGGTGGATATGAGCCGCCCGCGCCGCCGCCTCTACTTCTTCCTGCGTGGCATTCTCTTTGCCATAGGCAATATTTTCAAAAATCGTCCCCCGGAACAACCAGGTATCCTGCAACACCATCGCGTAAGCGCTCCGCAGGCTGGCCCGCGTATAGTCGCGGATATCCTGGCCGTCCACCAGGATCGCTCCCTCATCTACATCATAGAATCGCATCAGCAGGTTGATGATGGTCGTCTTCCCGGCCCCGGTGGGGCCGACGATGGCAATGAGCTTCCCGGCATCCGCCTGCAGAGTCAGATCGTGCAGGATGCGGCGTTCCGGATCGTAACCGAAGCTCACATGCGAGAGTTCCACATCGCCCCGCACTTCCGTCAGTGTCTGCGCCTGCAGGCGATCCGCGGTCTCCTCCTCTTCCTCCAGCAGCTTAAACACCCGCTCGACGGCAGCCAGCGCCGAGAAAAGCTCATTGATGATGTTGGCGATCTCGTTGATCGGCCCGGAAAATTTACGGGAATAAAGGACAAAGGAAGAGATCTGCCCCAGCGTCACATTTCCCGCCATATACAGCACACAGCCCAGCATGGAGATCAACCCCAGAGAAATATTGTTGATACAGCCCATCGTCGGTCCGATGGCCACACCATAATACTCCGCAC
>JAJQCL010000057.1 GCA_021202715.1 Lachnospiraceae bacterium | reverse complement strand
AAGGCCCTTAGGAGGGCCGATTCAAACCACCACTTGAAGTGGTGGTTGGTGACTTGTTTCAGACGTCATCAGTATCTCATGCTATATCTGGTACGTGGAAAGAATGTTTATGTTGAGGCGATCTATCATCAGCAACAGGATTATGAAAATGATTTTTAAACTCAGAGAGCACATCTCACGTACCTCATAGAGCTGCGTGAGATGTGCTCTTGTTGAAGTGTCTGTTTTCTATCGGGCGCTGCTTTCTGCCCCGCTGACATCGTCGCCGAGGTCCTCCAGATCGTCTTTCACGTCTTCCGCAGCGTCCTTCACATCCTCTCCGGCGTCACGCAGGGCATCGTCGGTGTCATCGATCAGACCATCGCTGCTGGAACCGGTGGTATTGCCTCCGGTGGTTCCGTTGCCGATGGTTCCGTTTTCGGTGCCGTCCTCCCCAGTGGCGCGGTCGCTGCCGCCTTCATTTCCGGACGTACTGTCCCCGCTGCTGCCGCTTTCTGCGGCGCTGTTGCCCGAACTGCTTTCCTCACGGTCCGTTCCGTCCTCTGCGGATTCGGCCACAGTCTCTTCGTCGGTTGTGCTGCTGCAGGCTGTCAGTGTCCCCGCAGTGAACAGCAGAAGGGTGAATAAAAGCCATTTCTTCATGGAAATCATCATAACCTGTATCTCCTTTACATGGATTCTGCGCTTAGTATGTGTGTTGCGCTTGATTTTATACGGTCCTTCGGGTATAATCGCGAAGGACAGCGGGCGCGGATGTGTCCGCTCTGCATGAAAAAAACGATTTTGAACCACAAAAAGACACAGGAGATGCGGATCGATGGAAAAACGTGAGATGCTTTATGAAGGAAAAGCCAAAAGAGTGTACAGCACCGACGTGGAGGATGTGCTGATCGTGGATTACAAGGACGATGCCACAGCCTTCAACGGCCTGAAGAAGGGAACTATCCTTGGCAAGGGCGTCATCAACAATCGCATGAGCAACTATATGTTTAAGAAATTTGAGGCGGCCGGGATTCCCACCCATCTGGTGGAGGAGCTCAGCGAGCGCGAGACGGCTGTGCGGAAGGTACAGATCGTTCCTCTGGAGGTCATCATCCGCAACGTCGCGGCGGGCAGCTTCTCCAAGAAGCTGGGCATCGCCGAGGGCACGAAGCTGCTGCAGCCGACGCTGGAATTCAGCTATAAGAACGATGCGCTGGGCGATCCCTTTATCAACGACTCCTACGCGCTGGCTCTGGGTCTGGCGACGCAGGAGGAGCTGGACCGCATCGCGGAGCTGGCTTACAAGGTGAACGAGGTGGCGAAAGCCTATTTCCTCGAGTGCGGCATCGATCTGATCGACTTCAAGCTGGAGTTCGGCCGTTACCAGGGCCAGATCATCCTGGCCGACGAGATGTCCCCCGACACCTGCCGTCTGTGGGACAGCAAGACCCATGAGAAGCTGGACAAGGACCGTTTCCGCCGGGATATGGGCAATGTCGAGGACGCCTACCACGAGGTATTTCACAGAATCGGTCTGGAGTAGAGGAACATGATGTTCAAAAGGTCATGTAATTGGAAGTGTGATCTTTGGAACTGTTAAAACATGACACCCCGGCGCCCTCTGCGGGGGACGCGGCAATGGCCGCGGGGCAGGAAAGGAAGACCATGGCAACAGACAGATATCAGAGCCCGCTGGCGGAACGCTATGCCAGCCGGGAGATGCAGTATATATTTTCGCCGGATAAGAAGTTCCGCACCTGGAGACGGCTGTGGATCGCTCTGGCAGAGACCGAGCAGGAGCTGGGGCTCCCGATCACCGACGAGCAGATCGAGGAGATGAAAGCGCATCAGGATGACATCAACTACGAGGTCGCGCAGGCCCGGGAGCGGGAGGTGCGCCACGATGTCATGTCCCATGTGTATGCCTACGGCGTCCAGTGCCCCAAAGCGAAGGGAATCATCCACCTGGGAGCGACTTCCTGCTATGTGGGGGACAACACCGACCTGATCCTCATGCGGGAGGCTCTGCAGCTGGTACGCCGCAAGCTGGTCAATGTCATGAATGAACTGGCGAAATTTGCGGAACAGTATAAGGGACAGCCCACGCTCGGCTTCACGCATTTTCAGCCGGCGCAGCCGACGACTGTGGGCAAGCGGGCGACGCTGTGGCTCATGGATTTGAAGTCGGATTATGATGATCTGACCTATGTGATCGATTCTCTGTGCATGCTGGGGTCCAAGGGGACGACCGGCACGCAGGCCAGCTTTCTGGAGCTCTTTGACGGCGATCACGCGAAATGCCGTGAGGCCGACCGGCGCATCGCCGGGAAGATGGGCTTCGACAAGTGCTATCCGGTCTCGGGGCAGACCTATTCCCGCAAGGTGGACAGTCGGGTGTTGAATGTCCTTGCGGGCATCGCGCAGAGCGCGCATAAGTTCTCCAATGATATCCGCCTTCTGCAGCATCTGAAGGAAATCGAGGAGCCCTTTGAGAAGAGCCAGATCGGTTCCTCGGCGATGGCTTATAAGAGAAATCCCATGCGCAGCGAGCGCATCGCTTCGCTGGCAAATTATGTAATGGCGGACGCCATGAATCCCATGATGACCGCCTCCACACAGTGGTTTGAACGGACACTGGACGACTCGGCCAACAAGCGCATCAGTGTGCCGGAGGCTTTCCTGGCGGTAGACGGCATCCTCGATCTTTACCTCAATGTGGTGGACGGCATCGTGGTTTATCCGAAGGTGATCGAGAAGCGCCTGATGTCGGAGCTGCCTTTCATGGCCACGGAAAATATCATGATGGACGCGGTGAAGGCCGGCGGCGACCGCCAGGAGCTTCATGAGAAGATCCGCACCCTGTCCATGGAGGCCGGATATCAGGTGAAGCACGAGGGTAAGGAGAACAACCTCCTCGAGCTGATCGCGGCCGATCCCGCTTTCAACCTGACGCTGGAAGAGCTGCAGGCGGCTATGGATCCGGCAAAATATACGGGTCGTGCCGAGCAGCAGACGGAGGAATTCCTGGATGAGGTGATCCATCCGATTCTGGAGGAACATGCCGAAGATCTGGGGATGACCGCGGAGATTCATGTATAAGACTGTAACGAAAGGGCTGGATGAGTTCAGCCCTTTTCTGTAAGATTTTGGCGGAGTTTCCCGCCTGGGAGTGTGAATGATGATTCAGGATATCGCGCCGCATCGATTTGACAATGCCTTCGCGGACCGGCGGGTTCCCCGGCGGGGTGATTTTGTGCTGCTCTACCGGGAAAAACAGGTCCTGCTGCGGCGGGAGAACGGAGAGATCGCTTTTCCTCGGGCGGAGGAGCTGATGTCGGAGGAGAGTTTTAAGGGCGGTGAGAGTGCAGAAGTCTGCAGTCTGGAAGGGCCTTCCGCTGTTTCGGAAGCAGAGAAAGGGGCAACCGCATTCATGCGTAGAGAGGATCCGCAGACGCCGGGCTATTACCGGAAAAATGGCCGGACCTTCATCTATCTTTTCTCCATTGATGATACGGCTTTCTACAGCGTAGATGGCTGGGCGGGGGAGCTGCCGGGCTGTCAGTGGGAGGACGTGGGCGTCTTCCGCACGGCGGCGCCGGGCTATCTTGCCTTCGCGGGCATCACCGGCGAGCAGCTCTTCACCTGGCGGCAGGATCATCGCTTCTGCGGCGGCTGCGGTGCCCGCATGGCGCCGAGCGAGACGGAACGCGCTTTCTGCTGCCCGGACTGCGGGCGGATCGTCTATCCGAAGATCTGTCCGGCGGTCATCGTGGCCGTGACGCACGGTGACCGGATCCTCCTGTCCCGCTACGCGGGCCGGGTGGGAGCGCGGTATGCCCTGATTGCCGGATTCGCGGAGTTCGGCGAGCCCATCGAGGACACCGTGCGCCGGGAGGTCATGGAGGAGGTCGGGCTGCGGGTAAAGAATCTGCGTTTCTATAAGAGCCAGCCCTGGTCCTTCAGCGATACGCTGCTCATTGGCTTCTACTTTGAGAGTGACGGCAGTGAATACATCACCCTCGACACGAATGATCTGTCCGAGGCCGTCTGGATACGCCGCGAGGATATGCCC
>JAJQCL010000112.1 GCA_021202715.1 Lachnospiraceae bacterium | reverse complement strand
CCGCCCAGTCTCTCGATGGGCTTCGCGAACCGCTCTCCGGTCTGTCTCTGCTAGCGGAAGAGCAGAATTGCCTTCTCGATCACCGCGAGCGCTTCTTCCTTGTCCGTAAATATTTTGCTCAGAGCCCGGCCGCGGGCCACCTTCTTACCCCAGCGGCCGCCGATGTAGATCTTATAGCCGTATGTACCGTCCTCGAGCGCATCAAAATGGCAATGACCGATGCAGCGTCCGCAGTTATTACAGACGTCCTTATTGATCTCCAGCAGGCCGTCCACAACCTTCGCGGCCCCGACAGGACATGCCGCCTCTACGGAACATTTCTTACAGCCGTTGCATTCATCCTCATCGAAGTTCGGCACACGCTGTCCGATGATGCCCAGATCGTTCAGATCCGGCTTCACGCAGTTGTTGGGGCATCCGCCCACAGCGATCTTAAACTTATGGGGCAGACGCACCTCATGGTATCCCTCATAGAAACGGTGATGAATCTCCTCCGACAGCGCGAAGGTATCGATCAGACCATACTGGCAGGTCGTTCCCTTGCAGCTTACCACCGGACGCACCTTGGAGCCGGTGCCGCCGGTCACCAGACCTTCCTTCGCAATAAAGGCCTGAAATGCCTCGATCTGATCGAAGGGAACTCCCTGTACCTCCACTGTCAGACGGGTCGTATAGGTCACAATACCGTTGCCGAATTTTTCTGCTGCCTCCGCGATGCAGCGCTGCTGAGCGGCCGTCACTTTGCCGTTCACCGTAATGATCCGGGCCGAGAAATTGTCCGTTCCCTTGTTGCTCAGAAATCCGAGTCCTTTGACTCTCTTCTCCTCCTCCGGGCTGATCGTCAATGTCGCCATCTTTCATGTCCTCCTTGATTTTGGCCGCATGGCCATCAGGTCTACCCTGCGGGTACGGATCCCTTTACGGGACCTCCTTATTATTGGCCGCATGGCCATCAGGTCTACCCTGCGGGTACGGATCCCTTTACGGGACCTCCTTGTTATTGGCCGAATGGCCATTTCAGACTTCCACTTCATTAAAGCCCAGGCCGCCCTCCAGCACCAGGGTATTCGTATACCCGAAATATTTCAGCCGGTTCTGGAGCATGTAGGCGCGCTTGCCCTTGCTGCACACCAGCAGCAGCTTCTCATCCGGAGCCGCCTCCGCCAGCGGACCGTTCACCTTGGCGAGATCAATGTAGGTCGCGCCGGGAATCGCGGGCTGAATCGAAGTGTCCAGCACCCGATAGCCCTCGGCCGCTCCGGCCCGGTACTCCGCGGGGCTGATGCTGGTCAGCATGCCGTCCATCTTGTTCAGGAGCACATTGACCACATGGGAGAAGGGATGAATCGCCGTCGAGAAGGGCGGCGCATAGGCGTAATCCACACTCTCCAGATCATCCAGCGTCGCCTCCGCGGCCAGCGCCGTCACGCCGATATCCACCATCTTATCCACGGCGCCTGTTCCCAGCACCTGAATTCCCAGGAATCTCTTCGTTCCGCGTTCCGCCGTCATTTTCACGATGAACGTCGAAGCACCGGGGAAATAATGCGCCTTGTCGTCCACGACAGCCACCACGCTGACCGCGTCCAGACCCGCCGCCTTCGCACCCGTCTCCGTCATGCCCGTGCGTCCTACATTCAGCCCCGGCAGCTTCGCCACACTGGTGCCGAAGACACCGCGGTACGGATGCTTCTTCCCGGCAATATGCATGGCACAGACACGTCCCTCATGATTCGCGGAAGAGCCCATCGGAGACCACTGACCCTCTCCGGTGACACGGTTCGTCACCATGGCACAGTCGCCGACCGCATAGATATCCTCATCGTTGGTCTGCATGTACTCATTGACCTTCAGCGTTCCCTTGAACATATCCAGACCCGTATCGGCGAGAAATGCCGTATTGGGACGGATGCCGACAGACAGGATCAGCGTATCCGCCTTCATGGCCCGGCGGCTGGTCTGCACCTTCTCCACATGGTCCTCGCCGATCGCTCCCTGCAGCGCCGTGCCGGTAAAGGAAACGATGCCCTCATCTGACAAATGATTCTCCACATATTCCGCGAATTCCGGATCGAAGCCGGGCAGGACTTGGTCCGCCATGTCGATGACCGATACCCGCACGCCGCGGGCTTTCAGGTTCTCCGCCACTTCCAGACCGATAAGCCCGCCTCCGGCGATGACCGCACGCTTCACCTCGCCAGCCTCCAGGGCCTTGCGCAGTGCGATGGCATCGTCCGGGGTACGCATGAAAAATACACCCGGCAGATCGAGCCCTGGCAGCGGCGGCTTCACCGGACTGGCCCCGGTGGCGATCACCAGCTTGTCATAGGAATGTGTCTCCGTCTCGCCGGTCTGCAGGTCGCGGATCTGCACGGTCTTCGCCGCCCGGTCGAGGCCGATCGCTTCCCGTTCCGTCTGCACCTCCACACCGGTGAGACCGGAAAAGCTCTCCGGCGTATTGACGATCAGGTCCTCACGCGTCTCGATCAGCCCGCCCACATAGTAAGGCAGGCCGCAGCCCGCGTAAGAGATGTCCTTCCCCTTGGTCAGGATCGTCACCTCACAGCTCCGGTCCTCGCGCTTCAACTTGGCCGCCACCTTGGTTCCGGCCGCCACGCCTCCCAGAATGATCACTTTCATTTTTTGTCCGTCCTTTTTTCATAATTTGACAGAGTTTTACGGTTGTTTATACTTTAACACTTGTTTCGGGTAAAAGAAAGTGATATATATTGATATGACAGATAGGTAAATCCCTATGCAATCAAGAAAGGAGCTCCCATGACTCTCCGTCATTTTCAGATCTTTGTGGAAGTCGTTCGCTGTGGAAAGATGAACCTGGCCGCCAAGCGCCTCTTTGTAGCCCAGCCCACGGTCAGCCAGGCGATCGCGGAGCTGGAAAAATATTACGGCATCCGCCTCTTCGAGCGCTACCCGCAGGGGCTGGTCATCACGGAGGAGGGAAACCGCCTCTACCAGCAGGCTGTCCCGCTTCTGGAAGCCTATACACACCTGGAGGATACGATGAAGGAGCAAAACCGCACCCACATCCTGCGGGTCGGCGGTACACTGACCGTCGGCGATTCCGTCCTGCGCCCGCTCCTCCGACACTATTCGCGGGATCATTCTGATGTCAACATACAGGTCACCATCGACAACACGAAAGCCATGGAAGAGCTCCTGCTGGCCAACCAGCTGGACGCTGCGATCGTGGAGGGGGAAATCCATCATCCCTACCTGAAAACGACGCCCACGATGCCGGATTATCTGGTCCTGGTCTGCAGCCCGGAGCATCCCTTCGCCGCGCGCCGCCATATCGCCGCGGAGGAGCTGGCCGGGCAGCCCTTCCTGCTGCGTGAAGCGGGAAGCGGCACCCGTCTCCTCTTCGAGCAGTTCATGCAGGAGCACCGCTTTGAACTCAATGCTCAGTGGGTCTGCAGCAGCCCGGAGACCATCAAGCACGCTGTCATGGACGGCTTCGGTCTCTCCGTCATCTCTATCCGCCTGGTAGAAAATGAAATCCGTCGGGGCGAGCTCTGTCTGGTCGATGTGGAGGGCTGCCGTTTCGAGCGGCAGTTCAGCCTGGTCTGCCATAAGGACAAATTCCGCACGCCTCAGCTGGAGGATTTCCTGTGTGCGGTACAGAACTATGAGGACAATGAGATCCTGAAGCTGCTGCCGGAATAATTCCTTGCGCAGCCCTGCGCATATAAGCGAAAAATCCTGCAGGAATCCATGGACTCCTGCAGGATTTTTCACTCGCGGCTCACGCCGCCGGATTATCTGACTTTCTCCTTGACCTTGGCCGCCTTGCCGACCCGATCTCTCAGGTAGTTCAGCTTTGCACGTCTCACCTTACCGCGGCGCACCACTTCCACCTTCTCGATCCGGGGGGAGTGCAGCGGCCAGGTTCTCTCGACGCCCACGCCGTTGGAAAGCTTGCGGACTGTGAAGGTCTCTCTGGCTCCGCCGCCCTGTCTCTTCAGCACGGTTCCCTCAAACACCTGCACACGCTCACGGTTGCCTTCCTTGATGATCGCGTACACTCTCACGGTGTCGCCGACGAGGAACTGAGGCACATTCTCTTTCAGCTGAGACTCCTCGATCTTCTTGATAATCTCGTTCATGTGG
>JAJQCL010000186.1:6854-17137 GCA_021202715.1 Lachnospiraceae bacterium | reverse complement strand
ACGGATTGCTCCGCGCTAACGCGCTCCCGCAATCCTAACAACATTCGAAATCCGCTCATTTTAGCCAATATATTGGCTAAAATGGCTACTTTCTCATGTTGTTGCGGGACTCAAAGTCATGAATACGAATGCACACCCGCAGGGCGTACCTTGTGTAAGCATTCGATTCATGACCTTTTGTCCCTTGTATCATTAATATTCAACATTGGTATTTCAATGCGGACGAAATCTGTGGTATGATTGTACCGGAAAATAAAAGGAACACAAGAGCAAGCTCTTGAGGAGGTAACGTAAATGGAAACCTACGGCATTGAAAAACTGGGAATTATCGGACCCAAGGCGGTCTATCGCAATCTGTCTCCTGCACAGCTGACAGAGGCGGCTCTGCGGCGGGGCGAGGGCTCCCTGAGCAACACCGGCGCACTGGTGGTGGAGACCGGCAAATACACCGGACGGAGTCCGGAGGACAAGTTTATTGTCGATACCCCCACGATTCATGATGATATTGCCTGGGGCAAGGTGAATCGCCCGATTTCCCGTGAGAAATTTGACTCCATCTTTGCCAAGGCTGCGGCCTATATGCAGCAGCGGGAGGTCTTTATCTTTGATGGAATGGTTGGCGCTGATCCTGAATACACGATCAAGTTCCGTATCATCAATGAGCTGGCCAGCCAGAACCTGTTCATTCATCAGCTTCTGATCCGTCCGACTGCTGAGGAGCTGGCAAATTATGGAGAGGCAGATTTTACGATGATCTGCGCACCTGGTTTCAAGTGTGATCCGGAGATGGACGGCGTACATTCTGAGGCGGCGATCCTGATTGATTATGAGGCGCACAAGGTTGTGATCGTTGGCTCTCAGTATGCCGGTGAGATCAAGAAGAGCGTTTTCTCTGTGATGAATTATGTGATGCCCAAGTTCAAGAACGTGCTGCCGATGCACTGCTCCGCGAACATGGATCCCGAGACGGGCGACTCCGCTGTCTTCTTCGGACTGTCCGGCACCGGTAAGACGACCCTGTCGGCCGATTCCAACCGGAAGCTGATCGGTGATGACGAGCACGGCTGGGATGAGCACGGCATCTTCAACTTCGAGGGCGGCTGCTATGCCAAGTGCATTGGCCTGAAGGAGGAGAGCGAGCCGGAGATCTATCATGCGATCCGTTTCGGCGCTCTGCTGGAGAATGTCATCATGGATCCTGAGACCCGCGAGATCGATTACGAGGACGGCAGCCTGACAGAGAACACCCGTGCAGGCTATCCGGTTGACTTTATTCCCAGCGCAGCAATCCCCGGCGTGGGCGGCATCCCCAAGGTGGTGATTTTCCTGACAGCGGATGCGTTCGGTGTTCTGCCTCCCATCTCCCGTCTGGACCGGAGCGCGGCCATGTACCATTTCGTGACCGGCTTCACCTCCAAGCTGGCCGGGACCGAGAGAGGAATTACGGAGCCGGTTCCGACCTTCTCCACCCTGTTTGGTGAGCCCTTCATGCCCATGGATCCCCTGATCTATGCGGATATGCTCGGGGAGAGAATCGACAAGTACAACACCAAGGTCTATCTGGTGAACACCGGCTGGTCCGGCGGCTCCTACGGTGTCGGCAAGAGAATGAACCTGAAATACACCCGCGCCATGGTGACCGCGGCCCTGAACGGTTCCCTCGAGAATGTCGAGTATAAGTTCAACGAGGTGTTCCACCTGAATGTGCCGCAGAGCTGCCCGAATGTACCCAGTGAGCTGTTGAATCCCCGCGACACCTGGGCGGACAAGGATGACTATGACGAGACAGCCAATCGTCTGGCCGGAATGTTCGAGAAGAACTTTGCGGAGAAGTATCCGAATATGCCTGAGGCGATCGTGAATGCTGGCCCCAAGCCCATTAAAAAATAAGAGGATATCCGTCAGAATTCTTATAGACGGATGTCATGAGAACACAGCATAAAGAGAGACCGGACAGAGGGAAAGAAGACCTTCTGCCCGGTTTTTTCGTATAAAATCGGGAGACACAGCGCATACTGACTTCATCAGGGGTGTTTCTGCATCAGATACAGGATCGACAGGCCCCTGTGAAGGGAGAAGAGTCATGAATCCGCAGGAATATCAGGAATATATACAGCGTGTGACACCCACGCACAGTGTAGCCAGGGACTGTGTCCGGGCTTTTTTTACAGGAGGAGCGATCTGCCTGCTGGGCCAGGCGCTGAACAACTGCTTTATCGGTCTGGGGGCAGATCAGGACACGGCGACCGCTTTCATGCAGCTGTGCCTCATCGGTCTCAGCATCCTGCTGACCGGCTTGAACGTGTTTCCAAAGATTGCCAAATTCGGCGGAGCCGGAGCACTGGTTCCCATCACCGGCTTCGCGAATTCCGTGGCGGCGCCGGCGATCGAGTTCCAGAAGGAGGGGCAGGTCTTCGGGATCGGCTGCAAGATCTTCACGATTGCCGGTCCCGTGATTCTGTATGGGCTTTTTTCCAGCTGGGTGCTGGGGCTGATTTACTGGGTGCTGAAACTGGCAGGGGTTGTATGAACGCAACACCAAAACATGACAGGATCGTCACGAAGGGATTCCTTCATGTGTCTGCATATTATGCCAGGTGCAGCACCTGCAGCAGCAGAATCCAGCTGAGTCCGTAATACGTAATCACAGCCACAAGGTCATTGACGGTGGTGATCAGAGGGCCGGAGGCAACCGCCGGATCCACGTGGAGCTTATGGAAGAACAGCGGCGTACAGGTCCCCACTGCGCCGGAAATGACCATGGCAGCCAGGAGTGCGAGGCCGACACAGGCGGAGACGGCGAAGGAAAAGCCCAGGGTCTGTCCCTTGAACAGGAAGATATAGAGTCCGACCGCCAGGAAGGAGAGGGAGCCCAGAATACTGCCGCTGCACAGGCCGACGCGCATCTCCTTCCCCACAAGAGAGAGCTTCTGGCGGCCGGTCAGTGTCTCATCCATCAGAACGCGGATGGTGACAGCCAGCGATTGTGTTCCCACATTTCCTGCCATATCAAGAATCAGAGACTGAAAACACATGACGATGGTCAGCTGGCTGACGACGGCTTCGAACGCACCTACCACGGAGGAAACGACCATGCCCAACACCAGAAGGACCGTGAGCCAGGGGAGGCGTTTGCGCAGGCTCTCCCGCAGCGGCTCGTGCAGATCCTCTTCCGCGGTCAGACCGGCCAGCCGCGCATAATCCTCGCCCATTTCATCATCGACCAGCTCGACAACGCTCTGAGAGGTGATGACGCCCAGAAGGCGGTTTTCATCATCCAGCACGGGAAGGGAGCTCTCGGAATAATCCTTCAGTCTTTCCATGCAGTCGTCGATGGCCTCGTGACCGTAGAAATACGGGTAGGAGGTGACGATGAGTTCCTCAAGCTGCGTATCCTGGCGGGCTGTGATCAGGTCCTTTAAATCCATGGCTCCGAAAAAGGTGCCGTCTTCGGTGGTGAAAAAGAGGGTGGCGATGTTGTCGTTCCGGGCCGCCTGCTCGATGAGCGAGCTCATGGCCTGTTTGACGGTCAGATTTTCGCGCAGCACAATGTAATTGGTCGTCATCCGGCTGCCGATCTCATCCTCATCAAAGGCAGCCACGACAGCCAGGTTCCGCCGAGCCTCCTCGTCCATGAGAATCATCAGCAGGGCGCGTTTCTCCGTCGGCAGTGAACGCAGCAGGAGTACGGCGGTGTCTGTTTCCATGCGGGACAGGATCGCTGCGGCTTTCCGCAGGTCCATTTCGTCCAGATACAGAGCCGTATCCTCTTCCTCCGTATATTCAAAAATATCTGAGAGAAATTCCGTATCCAGAATACGAAAGATACGTTTTCGCTCGGAAGCGGACAGATCGGCCAGAACCTCCGCCAGATCATTTTCATGGTAATCCTCCAGACGGCTGCGCAAAACGCCGGGGGAGAGGTTCCCGCGGAGAATCGCGAGAATCTCCGCCTGGTAATCCTGTATTCTTTTCTCCATGATGAGTTTTCCTCCTGTTCCGGATATTTAGGACCTGCTAAAGAATGATTCTTTATAGTTCCTTAGGCATTCCGTGCAATACGACGCTGCGAAGCAGGCCCTTCGGACAGGACCTTCAGAGTAAATCTGCGTACTTCGGAAATCGTGTGACCGAAGAAAAAGCACGGGAATGATGGGAGCGAGTCGGCTTTTTGCGCACAAACAGAACGCCAGGCGTACTCCTCCCGGTTCGATGTTGCATGATTAACTGCCTGGGAAAACAGGGAATAGGATGTGAAATACAGATCTGAGGTTTTAGCGGGTGCAGAACAGATCGCTGTGCACATCCCATTTGGTGTCACGTCTTCGACTTCGACTATCGCCTGAATCCATTCTGCTCACCTGCCTTTCGCTTCGTTCGTTGATGGTCTTTTGACCGGATGAATTGTTTTGAGGTAAACGATCAATACTCTCGGCGTTCACTATAACATAAATCCATGAAAAGTGCCAGCGTTTTTTGCCGGGAAGAGATGCCTGTCAGTTTTCAGACAGGCGTCCGGTTTGTGCGGTAAGAATAATTTCGCTGTTTCATACATATATTGATGATGAACACTATGTGATGACAGAAATCGTGGATATTGCAGGCTGTCATTTTCGGTACGTGCGCAGCGTTGCGATCGTGACGGATTTACAGGGGCGACAGGCTCTGCGGGGATGGATGAGGTGAATGGTGAGGAAAAGTGGCTGGATTCTACTGCTGGCGGCGCTGCTTCTGGCGATCACAGGACGGACACTGCGACGGCGTGAACAGGAAGTGGTCTGGGAGCAGGCCGGTGTGACAAAGGAGGAAGCATTGGAGGCTGAGTGCTGCGGAGAGGCGGAAACGAACGAAGAGCGGGAGGAAAACGAGAGCGGCGCAGCTGAAAGCAGTACCGAAGATACAGAACAGGGCGCTGAGGGGGAGAGCGAGTCGTTCTCTTCGGAGGTATCTGAAGAGGACACCGCAGGAGCGCCAGCATCCTGGGGGAGTCTCACTGTCTCTGCGGCGTCTCCGTCTTCCTATCGTCTCGCAGCTTTCGAGCAGGATGATGGAGAGCTGAAAATTCGTGTACTCATTGGGACCTCTGACTATGAGGGGCTGCTTCATGACGTCGTTCGCGTCACCTCTGACAGAGATTTTATTATGGAAGGGACAGACCAGGATGCAGTTTATCCCGCGGGAACAGAGCTCGATGTAACCCCTTCATTTCTGGAGCAGTATGGCGGACAGGTAATCTTCTCGGGAGAGGGGAGCTTTTATCTGCTGAACGTAAAGAGAAGCTGCGGAACGCCCGCCTACCCAGGTACTATTGAATGTACGAACTACAGCGGACAGATCGGCGTCGTCAATGAACTGTCGTTGGAGGCGTATCTGGAGCGGGTCGTACCGGCAGAGATGCCGGACTCTTACGGGGAGGAGGCGCTGAAAGCGCAGGCGGTCTGTGCCCGCAGCTACAGCTGCTCGCAGATGCTGGAGGGAAAATACACCGCCTACGGGGCGGATGTCGACGACAGCACCGCCAGTCAGGTCTATAATAATCAGGCCTGGTCGGAGACAGCGGCGGAAGCTGTGGCTGCCACGGTGGGACAGGTGCTGGTGAGCGGAGGAGAGATCGTGGAGGCCTATTATTATTCCACGTCCTGCGGTTACGGGGCTGACGTATCGGTCTGGTCGGATTCGGTGACCTGCAGCTATGTGACGGCTTCTTCCCTGACGGCCGGCCGTGAGGTGCTGGATCTGTCGGAAGAAGTCTCCTTTCGCCAGTTCCTTGAGAGCAGCCAGGACAGCTGGGACAGCGATTCTCCCTGGTTTCGCTGGACGGCAGACCGAAGTGTGAATGAACTGACGGAACTGGTCAACACCTGGCTGACCGGACAGAACAGGAATCCGGTGGGAACTGTGACGGATCTGGTTGTGACGGAACGACTGGAAAACGGCGCCGTATCGGCACTGGCGCTGCATGGCACGGAAGGAAAAACAGAGATTATCGGAACCGATTCGATTCGCGATCTGCTTGGTTCCTCTGCATTATCTGTGACGCGGCAGGACGGCAGCGAACAGGCGGGTCTGTCACTTCTTCCCAGCGCCTTCTTTTATGTGGAAGAAACAGATGAGGGATGGCGATTCCGCGGCGGCGGTTTCGGCCACGGCGTCGGTCTGAGCCAGGACGGAGCCGACGGCATGGCAGAGCAGGGATATTCGTATTCCTCGATTCTGTCCTTCTTTTACGAGGGAGTCAGCCTGTGTCAGCTTTATCATGAAACATAATGATGGAAACAGAAAGGCAAACGATGGGCGGAGAAAAGCTGTATATTAAAAAAACAAAAGATTTCATACAAAAAAAGTAAGAAAATTAAGTTTTTTTGTTCCTGGATATTGTTGACATCGCTTTTTGCGTGTCTTATAATTTACCTATACTACGGGTGTGCGTAAGACATGCCGCCCGACTTTAAGGAGGATGATTCCAATGGACAAGATCAAGATGACCACCCCTCTGGTGGAGATGGATGGCGACGAGATGACTCGTGTTCTGTGGCAGGTTATCAAGGACGAGCTGCTGCTGCCCTTCATCGATCTGAAGACTGAGTATTATGACCTGGGACTCCCGAAACGTGAAGAGACCAAGGATCAGATTACTGTAGATTCCGCGAACGCAACCAAGAAGTACGGTGTAGCGGTCAAGTGCGCGACCATCACCCCCAACGCAGCCCGCGTGAAGGAGTACAACCTTTCTCTGATGTGGAAGAGCCCGAACGGCACGATCCGTGCGATTCTGGACGGGACCGTGTTCCGTGCTCCGATCCTGGTAAAGGGGATTGAGCCCTACGTGAAGAACTGGACCAAGCCCATCACCATCGCTCGTCATGCCTATGGCGATGTGTACAAGAGTGTTGAGCTGAAAGCGGATCAGCCCGGCGTTGCCAAGCTGGTTTTTGAGGGAGCCGATGGCACCACGCAGGAAGAGACCATCTTTGAGTTCACCGAGCCCGAGGGCGGCGTGCTGCAGGGTATGCACAACCGTCGCAACTCCATCCGCAGCTTCGCCCGCAGCTGCTTCAACTATGCGCTGGATACGAAGCAGGATGTGTGGTTTGCAACCAAGGATACCATCTCCAAGAAGTATGACCATACCTTCAAGGATATCTTTGCTGAGGTCTTTGAGACTGAGTACAAGGAGAAATTCGAGGCGGCTGGCATCACCTACTTCTATACTCTGATCGATGATATCGTGGCGCGTGTTATCCGTTCTGAGGGCGGTTACATCTGGGCCTGCAAGAACTACGACGGCGACGTGATGTCTGATATGCTGGCGACTGCGTTCGGTTCCCTGGCGATGATGACCTCCGTGCTGGTTTCCCCCGATGGAAACTATGAGTATGAGGCTGCCCACGGCACCGTGCAGAGACACTACTATCAGCATCTGGAAGGCAAAGAGACTTCCACCAACTCCGTGGCGACGATCTTCGCATGGACTGGCGCTCTGAACAAGCGTGGTGAGCTGGACAATCTGCCCGAGCTGCAGAAGTTCGCCAAGGCTCTGGAGGCTGCGACCATTCAGACGATCGAAGATGGTATCATGACCAAGGATCTGGCTCTGATCACCACCATGGACAAGGATAAGGTGCAGAAAGTCAACTCCAATGACTTCATCAAGGCCATCCGCGAGAGACTGGAGAAGAAGCTGGAGGCGTAAGAGCTATCTGACGCAGACACAGAAAAATTTACACACCCCCCCGACAGGGAATTTCCCTGCCGGGGTTTTTCTGTTTGCGCAGAAGACATACGGGCGCGAAGTTTATTTCGTTAAAACTAAATAAAATAAAATTTAAGCCATCTCAAACTTGACAAAATAAAGTGCTGGTACTATAATCATTTCCAGTATGTAAGGAGGTAGGCTATGAACAGACAGGAACAGCAGGGACTGTACCGCGAGGAGTTCGAGCACGATAACTGCGGCATCGGTCTCGTCGTCGATATGAAGGGCAGACCCAGCCATGAGACGGTAGACAGCACACTGAAGATTGTCGAAAACCTGGAGCACCGGGCCGGAAAGGATGCCGATGGCAAGACCGGCGACGGTGTGGGTATTATGTTGCAGATCTCGCACCGCTTTTTCAGCAAGGCGATGGCGGCGCAGGGGGTTGATCTGGGTGGCCCCAGAGAATACGGTATCGCGATGTTTTATTTCCCGCAGAAGGAGCTGGCGAGGAAACAGGCGCAGAAGATGTTCGAGATCGTGGTACGTCAGGAAGGAATGGATTTCCTGGGGTGGAGGGAGGTTCCTACTTCTCCGGAGATTCTGGGGCAAAGGGCGCTTGACAGCATGCCGGGCATCTGGCAGGGCTTTGTGAAGAAGCCGGAAGATGTGGCCTGCGGCATTGAATTCGACCGGAAGCTGTATGTGGCACGTCGTGTGTTTGAGCAGAGTAATGATAATACCTATGTGGTCTCCATGTCGAGCCGGACGATCGTCTATAAGGGCATGTTTCTGGTAGGACAGCTGCGTGAGTTCTATCCCGATCTGCGGGATGAGGACTATGAGTCGGCGATCGGCATTACGCATTCCCGGTTCAGCACGAATACGGATCCCAGCTGGGAGCGCTCCCATCCCTATCGTATGCTTGTACATAATGGAGAGATCAATACCATCAATGGTAACGTCGATAAGATGACGCTACGTGAGGAGAAGATGGAGTCCCCGATCATGCCGGAGCAGCTGCATAAGGTGCTGCCCGTGGTAGATCCCCGGGGATCTGACTCAGCCAGACTGGACAATGTTATCGAGTTTCTGGTGATGAACGGCATGGATCTGCCGCTGGCGGTGATGATCACCATCCCGGAGGCGTGGCTCAATGACAAGACCATGAGCCTGGCGAGAAGGAATTTTTACAAATATTATGCGACGATGATGGAGCCGTGGGACGGCCCCGCTTCCATTATCTTCACAGACGGCGATCTGGCGGGCGCGGTCCTGGACCGGAACGGTTTCCGCCCGTCCCGCTACTACATCACGGATGACGACAAGCTGATCCTCACCTCTGAAGTGGGTGCGCTGGAAGACCTGGATGAGGCGCATGTCGTGCGCAAGGATCGGCTGCGTCCCGGTAAGATGCTGCTGGTGGATACCGTGAAGGGCGAGCTGGTAGACGATGATCAGCTCAAGAACCGTTACGCTAACCGGCAGCCCTTCGGCGAGTGGCTGGATAACCATCTGGTGCCGCTGAAAAAGCTGAAAGTGCCGAATGAGCGCTATCCGCACTACGATGCGGAGACCCGGGCCCGTTTGCAGAAGGCGTTCGGTTACAGCCATGAGGACTTCCGGACTTCCATCCTGACGATGGCGGAGAATGGCTCGGAGCCGATCGCGGCCATGGGCGCCGACAATCCGCTGCCGGTTCTCTCCAAGCGCCGTCAGCCGCTGTTTACCTATTTCAAGCAGCAGTTTGCTCAGGTGACGAACCCTCCGCTCGATGCGCTGCGTGAGGAGATCGTGACTTCCACGCGTGTCTATCTGGGAAGCACCGGAAATCTTCTCGAAGAGAAAGCGGAGAACTGTAATGTCCTCAGTATTGACGATCCGATTTTGACGGATACGGATATGATGAAGATCCGTGCCATGAACGTGCCGGGATTGCAGGTCGACACGGTGTCTATTCTTCATTATAAGGGCACGAAGCTCGATAAGGCGCTGAAGAACCTCTTCTCGGAGGTTGATTACTGCTACAAGAACGGGACCAATATCCTGATCCTGTCTGACCGGGGCGTGGATGAGAACCATGTACCGATTCCGTCGCTGCTCGCTGTCTCAGCCGTGCGTCAGCATCTGGTGCGCTCTAAGAACGGCAGCAATATGTCTCTGATTCTGGAGTCCGGCGAACCCCGTGAAGTGCATCACTTTGCGACGCTGATGGGCTTCGGTGCGGTTGCCATTTATCCTTATCTGGCGCATGAGACGATCTATCAGCTCGTGAAAGAAGATATCCTGAAGAAGGATTATCACACGGCGGTGGATGATTATAATTACGCCGTGCTGCATGGCATTACGAAGATCGCCTCCAAGATGGGCATCTCCACGCTGCAGTCCTACGAAGGTGCCAAGGTCTTTGAGGCCATGGGCATCGACGCGGATGTGGTAGAGCAGTATTTTACCGGGACGACCAGCCGCATCGGCGGCATCAGCCTGAAGGATATGGATCGTCAGACCGATCAGCTGCATTCTACAGCGTTTGATCCGCTGGGTTTGCCGGTGGATCTGACGCTGAACAGTACCGGCGGTCACAAGA
>JAJQCL010000186.1:0-6844 GCA_021202715.1 Lachnospiraceae bacterium | reverse complement strand
GAGGACCATCTGTACAATCCTCTGACGATTCATTTGCTGCAGCAGGCCTGCTGGACCGGCAGCTATGATCTGTTCAAACAGTATGAGACGGCCGTCATTGGTGAGGATCGTGAGACGAACCTGCGCAGCCTGATTGATATCGTGTATCCCGAGGACGGCGGTATCCCGATCGAGGAAGTGCAGAGCGTCGAGGAGATCGTCAAGCATTTCCGGACGGGCGCCATGTCCTACGGTTCCCTGTCTCCGGAGGCGCATGAGACGCTGGCGGTGGCCATGAACCATCTGGGCGGCCGTTCCAACACCGGTGAGGGCGGACAGCCTGAGGAGAGGAGCGCCCCCAACGCTGACGGCATCTGGAGAGGTCATGCGATCAAACAGGTGGCTTCTGGGCGTTTCGGTGTAACAAGCCATTATCTGGTCGACGCCAAGGAGCTGCAGATCAAGATCGCGCAGGGTGCGAAGCCCGGCGAGGGCGGACATCTGCCCGGCGCCAAGGTCTACCCCTGGGTTGCGGAAACGCGGAATTCCACGCCCGGCGTGGGACTGATCTCGCCGCCCCCGCATCACGACATTTATTCGATCGAGGATCTGGCGCAGCTGATCTATGATCTGAAAAACGCGAACAATCAGGCGGATATCTCCGTCAAGCTGGTCTCGGAAGCTGGTGTGGGCACGATTGCCGCCGGTGTGGCCAAGGCCGGTGCGGAGGTCATCCTGATCTCCGGCGCGGTCGGCGGGACCGGCGCAGCGCCCCGGAGCTCGATCTATAACGCGGGACTGCCGTGGGAGGTCGGCCTGGCGGAGACGCATCAGACGCTGATCCAGAACGGTCTGCGGAACAAGGTGCGTCTGGAGACCGACGGCAAGCTGATGACAGGCCGCGATGTGGCGATCGCCTGCATGATGGGCGCCGAGGGCTTCGGCTTCGGTACCGGCCCGCTGGTGAGCATGGGCTGTGTGATGATGCGTGTCTGCAACCTGGATACCTGCCCGGTCGGCGTGACGACGCAGAACCCTGAACTGCGGAAGAACTTCAAGGGCAAGCCCGAGTATGTGGAGAACTTTATGAAGTTCATGGCGCAGGATCTGCGGGAGATCATGGCGAAGCTCGGTATGCACAGCATCGAGGAGCTCTGCGGACGCTCCGAGTTCCTGAAGACGAAGAGAAATATTGGTAAGGAAAATCCCCGTGCCAACACGCTGCGTCTGGCGGCTCTGTGCTATGATGACGCGCCGCGCGATCAGCTGCACTTTAAAGAGGGAAACAGCTATGATTTCCATCTGAATAAAACGCTGGATGCACGGGTGCTGATCCCGAAGTTCGCCGAGAGTCTTAAGACCGGCGCGAAGAAGGAAATCTCGGTAAAGGTGGGCAACACCGACCGGACCTTCGGTACGATGCTGGGCTCTGAGGTGACAAGAAGGTTCGGCAACACGCTGGATGACAATACGATGGTAATTCACGCCAGAGGTCACGGAGGACAGAGCTTCGGCGCGTTCCTGCCGAAGGGCGTTACGCTGGAGCTTGAGGGCGACAGCAACGACCATCTGGGCAAGGGCTTGTCCGGCGGGCGGATCGTCGTCTTCCCGGACCGCAAGTCAAAGCTGTCCGCAGAGGATAACATTATTATTGGAAATGTGGCTCTCTATGGCGCGACCGGCGGCAAGGTTTTTGTCAACGGTGTGGCCGGTGAACGGTTCTGTGTCCGCAATTCCGGCGCCACGGCGGTCGTCGAGGGCGTGGGGAACCACGGCTGTGAATACATGACCGGCGGTGTGGCGGTCATCCTCGGTGAGGCCGGCAAGAATTTCGCGGCCGGCATGAGCGGCGGCGTGGCCTACGTTCTGGATATGAGCAACGACCTTTATCTGAACCTGAACCGGGAGCTGGTCTATCTGGAGACGGTGACCGAGAGCGAGGATATTCAGCTTCTGAAACAGCTGATCCGTGAGCATGTGGAGGCCACGGGTTCTGTGAAGGGACAAAGGATCCTGGAGGATTTCATGAACTACGTCTCCCGGTTCCGAAAGATCATTCCGAAGGAATACAAGGAAATGCTGGAGCTGACGGATCGAATCATGGGACACGGTGTGGATGAAGAAGCCGCACGGATTCAGGCGTTTTATTCGAGAAGAAAGGAAAAGAGGGCATAAACCATGGGAAAACCGACAGGATTTATGGAATATGACAGGAAACAGGATCGCGCGTTGGCTCCCAGGGAGAGAATTAAGAACTTTAACGAGTTCCATATCCCTCTGCCCGAGGCGGAGCGCCGCGAGCAGGCGGCCCGCTGCAAGGACTGCGGGGTGCCGTTTTGCCAGGCCGGCATCATGATCGCGGGAATGGCCTCCGGCTGTCCGTTAAACAATCTGGTACCGGAGTGGAACGATTATCTGTACCGGGGCAATTATAAACAGGCACTGTCGCGTCTGAAGAAGACCAATAACTTCCCGGAGTTTACCTCCCGGGTGTGCCCTGCTTTGTGTGAGGAGGCCTGCACCGGTCATCTGCACGGCGATCATACGGCTGTTTCTAATAAGGAAAATGAGAGAGCCATCATCGAATATGGCTACGAGAAGGGGTATCTGGGTCCCAATCCTCCTTCGATGCGCACCGGCAAGAAGGTTGCGGTCGTGGGCTCCGGTCCCTCCGGTCTGGCGACAGCGGATCAGCTGAATCACCGCGGCCATGAGGTGACGGTGTTCGAGCGGGAGAATCGTCCGGGCGGCGTGTTGATGTATGGGATGCCGAACATGAAGCTGGAGAAATCCGTGGTACTTCGCAAGACCGGCATCATGGAGCAGGAGGGCGTCAAGTTCGTCACGGGCGCGGAGGTTGGCAAAAATCTGTCCGCTGAGCAGCTTCTGAATGAATATGACGCGGTGGTTCTTGCCTGCGGCGCGGCCAAGGCGCGGGATATCAGTGTTCCCGGACGCGATGCCATCGGCGTAGACTTTGCCGTTAATTATCTGAAGGCGAACACGAAGCATGTCCTCGATGAGAGCGTAAAGATTCCTCCGGAGCTGAACGCAAAGGGCAAGAATGTTCTCATCATCGGCGGCGGCGACACCGGAAATGACTGCCTCGGCACGGCGATCCGCCAGGGCTGCAAGACAGCGATTCAGTTCGAGATGATGCCCTGCCCGCCCGCTGAGCGCGCCGCGAGCAACCCCTGGCCGCAATGGCCCCGGGTGCTCAAGGTCGATTACGGTCAGGAGGAGGCCATCGCCCTGTACGGAAAGGATCCGCGGATCTATCAGACCACGGTCAAGGAGTTCTATAAGGACGAAAAAGGCAAGCTGACCGGCGTGAAGGCCGTGCAGCTGGAGTCGAAGAAGGACGAGAAGACGGGGCGCATGTATATGGCGGAGATCCCCGGCAGCGAGTATGATTATAAGTGCGAGCTGGTTCTGATCGCAGCCGGTTTCCTGGGAGCGGAGAATTTCGTGGCGGATGCTTTCGGCCTGCCGTTAGCGCCCCGGGGGAACCTGGCGACGGAGACGCCGAACAGCCACAATACCGTCAATCCCAAGGTCTTTGCGGCCGGCGACTGCCGCCGGGGTCAGTCCCTGGTAGTCTGGGCCATCCGCGAGGGACGGGAGACGGCACGCGCTGTGGATCTCTATCTGATGGGCTACAGTAACCTGCCGGGATATGGAGATCCGACGTAAAACATCTTGCACCTGATATAAAGTATTCTGCTATCAGACAGATATGACAGCGAGAGCCGCAGAGAGAGACAATTGTCCCTTCCTGCGGCTCTCGCTATGCTCCTTCCTGCGTTTACTTTCCGGAAAAACTATGATAAAATCATCCGGGAATAAAAAATGTGTGTATTGCAGAGGGAAAAGCCAGCTTATTTATTGCTGGTTCAACCCCGCAGGGAGGATACTGGATATGGAGCAGAAGAGACTGGGATATGGATGGATGCGTCTTCCTCTGACGAACCCGGATGACCGCTCGTCGGTCGATATTGAACGAGCCAAAAGGCTGGCGGATGAATTCCTGGCTCACGGATTCAGCTATTTTGATACGGCGTATATTTATCATAATGGGCAGAGTGAGCGGATCCTGCGTGAGTGCGTGGTGGAGCGTTATCCCCGGGAGCGGTTTACTGTGGCGACGAAGATGCCGATGCTGAATCTGAAGAAGCCGGAGGATCAGGTGCGGATCTATGAGGATCAGAAGAAGCAGCTGGGGGTGGATTTTTTTGACTATTATCTGCTGCATAACCTGAATTCCTCCTGCTATGACCGGGCGCTGGAACTCGGAACGATTGATTATCTGCGGGAGAAGAAAAAGAAGGGTGAGATCCGCCATCTGGGATTCAGTTTTCATGATACGGCGGCGTATCTGGACAAGATCCTCACGGAGAATCCGGATTTTGAATTCGTCCAGCTGCAGATCAATTATCTGGATTGGGACAGTACCGGCGTGCAGAGTCGTCTCTGTTATGAGACGGCCCGTCGTCACGGCAAATGGGTCGTTGTCATGGAGCCCTGCAAGGGAGGCACGCTGGCACAGGTTCCCCCGGCGGCGGAACAGCTGCTGCGGGAAGCACATCCGGACTGGAGCCCGGCCTCCTGGGCGATCCGCTTTGCGGCGGGCCTGCCCGACGTCCAGATGGTGCTTTCCGGCATGAGCGATGAGGAACAGCTCTCGGACAACATGAGCTTCATGGAAGACTTTGTGTCGCTGACGGAGGAAGAGGAAAAGCTCCTGTTCCGGGTGCGGGACATCCTGCAGGAGAGCATCGCCATTCCCTGCACGGGCTGCCGCTACTGTGTGGAGGGCGATCGCTGTCCCCAGAATATCGCCATTCCGAACTATTTCTCCCTGTACAATGTGGAACAGCTGGATACCAATCCTTCCTGGTCTTCTCAGGAGGAGTATTACAAGAACCTGCTAAAACAGAATTACGGGCGGGCCGGGGACTGTATCGAATGTCATCAGTGCGAGGAGATCTGTCCGCAGCACATCGACGTAACCGGCTGGCTGAAAAAGGTTTCAGAGCGTTTCGATGAGGGCATTGGCGAGTGGCGCCCCTGGCGATGAGAGGAATGCTGTTTCGCGCAGAAAATGACAGGCAGACAGGATAGCTCAGCGGGAGTGTGATGTGAATGGTATGTGCAGAAATGCAAAGTGAGGACAGAGGAGGGAGCGGCTTCAATGAGCGCGAAGAATATATGGCTGACAGGACATGAGGTGGAGCTGCCGGAGATGCTGGCCGGGCGGGAACACCGGGCCTCCGAACAAGAGGCGGTTCGGGCGGAACATCCGGGTACTCTGGTCTGTTTTACGCTGAATATTGCGGGGCCGGTCAAGGTCTTCCCTCTGGCGGAGGAGGTCTTTGTCCAGACGACCGATCGGATCCAGAGTACGCTGTGGAGGCATTCGATCCAGATCCGGGAAAAACGTGTAGAGACGTGGTCCTGGGGATGGGAAGCCTACTTCGCAGTGGACGGGGAGGCGGAGACGACGAAACGGGTTCTTCTGGAACTGGAGGAGGGGGAGATCGCCGGTCGGCTTTTTGATATTGATGTGCTTCGTCCGGATGGTTCAAAGGTCTCACGGCAGGATCTGGGCCTGCCGCCCCGCCCCTGTCTGGTCTGCGGACGGGAGAGCGCAGCCTGCGCCCGCAGCCGGGCTCATACCGTGGAAGAGCTGCAGGATAAGACCGCGCAGCTTCTGATGGAGTCTCTGCGGAGAGAGAGGATCAGCTCGGAGATGATCGGTCGTCTCTGCCGTCAGGCCATGCTCCTGGAGGTTTACACGACGCCCAAGCCGGGACTGGTGGATCGGAACAACTGCGGCGCACACCGGGATATGGACGTGGCTCTTTTTGAAAAGAGCACCGCTGTGCTGGAATCCTTCTTCGTACGCTATGCCGCGCTCGGCCGGGAGCTCTACGAGGAATCTCCGGAGGAAATCCTGCGCTGTATCCGTCCGATCGGACTTGAGGCCGAGAAGGCCATGTTCGCTGCCACTTCAGGTGTCAATACGCACAAGGGGATGATCTTCTCTCTGGGGATCCTGGCGACGGCCACCGGATACTGCCTTGCACGATCCGGAAAGCAGAAGCCATCCCTCGGAGGGATCCTTGAGACGGCAGCCCTGATCGCCGCGCCGGCCTGGAAGCGGGACTTTGAGCGGATGCCGGAGGAGGCGCAGCGGACGGCCGGAGAGCGTCAGTATGCCCGCTATGGGATCGGTGGCATCCGACAGGAAGCGGCGGAAGGCTTTCCCTCGGTGAGGAACTATTCCTGGCCCATCCTCTCGCAGGCTTTGCAGGAGGGCATTGACTATAATCAGGCAGGCTCGCTGGCTTTGCTGAATCTGATCGCGCATGTGACGGATACTAACATGATCGCCCGCTCTTCGCGGGAAGAGGCGGCACGGCTGCGGGGGAAGGCTCAGGCGCTGCTTACCGCACCGGAGGGGGTGCGGAAGAGTCAGGTGCTGGCGCTGGATCAGGAATTCATCCGGCAGAATGTCAGCCCCGGCGGCTGTGCCGATCTGCTGGCACTGACGTATTATCTCTATGAGGTGGCGGGCCTGCTGTAGGACGAGCATAAAAATATATTGAAAAAGCAGTGTCTTGCCACATCTGGGTGAAGACGCTGCTTTTTTTCAATCCTCAGATGATAGGATTGTCAGAATTCTTCCATCGTCCACTGAAATAGAAAATGATACCGATCAGAAAGGGTATCAGTCCGGCCAATGCGTTGCCGTACCAGAAGCCATAGACGCCCATTTGAAAGATAATCCCCAGAAGAAGTGCCAAACCATTGCGGGCAACAATACCATCCATAAGAGCCACTAGCAAATTAAATGTTGATTTTC
>JAJQCL010000254.1 GCA_021202715.1 Lachnospiraceae bacterium | reverse complement strand
CCTCCCACCCGCTGGCCGCCCTCTCTTCGGTCTCTCTGGCCCAGCTGGCCCACTATCCGATGATTCGTTACCACGACAGCGCGGCAGCCCGGGCGCTGGTCGACTCTCTCTTTGATGAAGCCGGCGTCTCCCAGATCACCCGGGCCGAGGTCAGCGACGATTTTCATATTGCCGGTATGGTCGCTGCCGGTCTGGGCGTCGCCGTTCTGGTGGACAGCTCCATGCCGGACCTGTACGGCCTGCGAAAGATTCCCCTGCAGAACGCCTCCATCCGACGCAATCTCTACCTGGCGACATGCAAGCACAGCTATGTCTCGGATTCTGTGCAGGATTTTCTCCGGTTCCTGCGGCGAGCGGCGTTGTGACACTTGCAGCATACGGAAAAAGGCATTACAGACTTCTCCGGTCCATAATGCCTTTTTATTTTATTTATCTGCCTGCAGATTCACCACGGGAAATCAGTCCTCTTCCCCGGCGTCCTCCGCAGAAATTTCCTCTGCCCCGGCGTCCTCTTCGCTGCTGTCTTCCTCAGCCTCTTCGAGGTCTTCCGCAGGCTCCTCCTCCACAGATTCTTCGGACTCCACGATATCCTCCGCTTCTTCCTCCGAATTCTCGAGGTTCTCTGCCTCCGCGTTTACGCTCTCCACAGACTCTTCCATTTCCTCGTAGCTCTCAGCTTCGTCGTCCGCCTCCGGATACTCCTCGGCGGGCTCCTCCGGCGGAACCAGATCGCTGCCGTCGGTATCCAGCTGCACGTCACGGTACTTCTTCATACCGGTCCCGGCCGGAATCAGCTTACCAATGATCACGTTCTCCTTCAGACCGATCAGCGGATCCACTTTGCCGTTGATGGCCGCCTCCGTGAGCACCTTGGTCGTCTCCTGGAAGGAAGCCGCCGACAGGAAGGAATTGGTCGCCATGGAAGCCTTGGTGATCCCGAGCATGATCTGCTTGCCATCCGCGGGCTTCTTGCCCTCGGCGATCAGCGCTTCGTTCATGTCCTCGTACTCCAACACATCCATGGAAGTGCCGGGAAGCATCTCGCTGTCCCCGCTCTCCTCGATACGAACCTTCTTCAGCATCTGACGGACGATGACCTCGACGTGCTTGTCGTTGATCTCCACGCCCTGAAGGCGGTACACACGCTGCACCTCGCGAATCATGTAATCCTGCACGGCACGGACGCCCTTGATCTTCAGCAGATCATGAGGGTTCACGCTTCCCTCGGTCAGCTCGTCGCCGGGTTCGATCACAGCGCCGTCGGAGATCTTGATCCGGGAGCCATACGGGATCAGATAGGTCTTAGAGCTCCCGTTCTCCGGATTCGTGATGACGATCTCACGTTTCTTCTTGGTATCCTTGATAAATGCCTCGCCGCCAATCTCAGAGATGATCGCCAGGCCCTTGGGCTTTCTGGCCTCAAACAGCTCCTCGACACGGGGAAGACCCTGGGTGATATCGCCGCCGGCCACGCCGCCGCTGTGGAAGGTACGCATCGTCAGCTGCGTACCGGGCTCACCGATCGACTGGGCTGCAATGATTCCCACAGCTTCACCGACCTGCACCGGCTCGCCGGTGGCCATGTTTGCGCCATAGCACTTCGAGCAGACGCCCAGATGTGAACGGCAGGTCAGCACCGAACGGATCTTGACCGACGTCACACCGGTCGCCATGATGAGCGGCGCCATCTTCGGCGTCACCAGCGTATTGGCCGCCGCGACCACTTCGCCGGTCGCCGGATCAACGATATCCTCGGCCAGTGTCCGGCCGGTGATGCGCTCCTGCAGGCCCTCGATGACCTCCTGTCCGTCCATGAAGGCCGTGATCTCGAGGTACGGGATCTCCTCCTTCCCGGCCGAGCAGTCCTCCTCGCGGATGATCAGATCCTGCGAGACATCGACCAGACGCCGGGTCAGATACCCGGAGTCGGCGGTTCGCAGCGCCGTATCGGACATACCCTTTCTGGCGCCGTGCGCGGACACGAAGTATTCCAGAACATCCAGGCCCTCACGGAAATTGGACTTGATCGGCAGCTCGATGGTGCGTCCGGTCGTATCGGCCATCAGGCCACGCATACCGGCCAGCTGCTTGATCTGCTTGTCGGAACCACGGGCTCCGGAATCCGCCATCATATAAATATTGTTGTATTTATCGAGACCGTCCAGCAGCTCCTTGGTGAGGATCTCATCCGTTTCCTTCCAGGTCTCAATGACTTCCTTGTAGCGCTCCTCGTCGGTCACCAGACCGCGGCGGAAGTTCTTGCTGATGCGGTCCACTCTCTCCTGGGCCGCCTGAATCAGCTCCGGCTTCTTGGCCGGCACCGTCATATCGGAGATCGAGACCGTCATGGCGGCCCGGGTGGAATATTTATACCCCATCGCCTTGATCCGGTCCAGAGCCTCCGCCGTCTTGATGACGCCGTGGATGTTGATCGTCTTCTCCAGGATCTGCTTCAGGCCCTTCTTGCCGACATGGAAATCAATCTCCAGCTTCAGTTCATTGCCGGGAATCGAGCGGTCAACGAAGCCCAGATCCTGATCGATGATCTCATTGAAGATAAATCGTCCCAGTGTCGACTCCACGTTGCCGGTGATCACGCTTCCGTCAGGCATGGTCTTCTGCATGCGGACAGTAATCCGGGAATGGAGCTTCAACGCCTGATTCTCATAGGCCAGTACAGCCTCGTTCAGATCCTTGAAATATTTCCCTTCGCCGAGAGAACCGGGTCTCTCCTGCGTCAGATAGTAGATGCCCAGCACCATATCCTGCGACGGGACGGCCACAGGCCCGCCGTCAGAGGGCTTCAGAAGGTTGTTGGGGGAGAGCAGCAGGAAACGGCACTCCGCCTGCGCCTCCACAGTCAGAGGCAGGTGTACAGCCATCTGGTCACCGTCAAAGTCGGCGTTATAAGCCGTACAGACCAGCGGATGCAGCTTGATGGCCTTGCCCTCCACCAGGATCGGCTCAAAGGCCTGAATTCCCAGACGATGCAGCGTCGGTGCGCGGTTCAGCATCACCGGGTGCTCCTTGATGACATCCTCCAGGACGTCGAAGACCTCGGGCTGCATGCGCTCCACCATCTTCTTGGCGCTCTTGATATTATGAGCGATGCCCCGCCCCACCAGTTCCTTCATCACAAAGGGTTTGAAGAGCTCGATGGCCATTTCTTTGGGCAGACCGCACTGATAGATCTTCAGCTCCGGGCCCACCACGATAACGGAACGTCCGGAATAGTCCACACGTTTCCCCAGCAAATTCTGACGGAAACGTCCCTGCTTTCCTTTCAGCATGTCGGACAGAGACTTCAGCGGACGATTTCCGGGGCCCACCACGGGACGGCCTCTGCGGCCGTTGTCGATCAGGGCATCGACGGCCTCCTGCAGCATCCGTTTCTCGTTGCGCACGATAATATCCGGCGCGCCCAGCTCCAGCAGCCGGGCCAGGCGGTTATTGCGGTTGATGATCCGTCGATACAGGTCATTCAGGTCAGAGGTGGCAAAACGACCGCCGTCGAGCTGCACCATGGGGCGCAGATCCGGCGGAATCACCGGGATCACGTCCATCACCATCCACTCCGGCCGGTTGCCGGAGGTACGAAAGGCCTCGACGACCTCCAGACGCTTGATGATCCGGGCCCGTTTCTGTCCGGTCGCCTTGGCGAGCTTCTCACGCAGGTCTGCGGACTCCTTCTCCAGGTCGATGGCCTTCAGCAGCTCCTGAATGGCCTCAGCGCCCATTCCCACACGGAAATTGCCATAGCCGAATTTATCCAGCGCCTCCCGGTATTCCTTTTCCGAAAGAACCTGCTTATATTCCAGGGTTGAATTCTTTTTATCCAGAACAATATAGGAAGCAAAATACAGCACCTTCTCCAGCGTCCGGGGCGACAGATCAAGGATCAGTCCCATGCGGCTGGGGATTCCCTTAAAATACCAGATATGGGAGACCGGCGCCGCCAGCGCGATATGGCCCATGCGCTCCCGGCGCACGCTGGACTTGGTCACTTCCACGCCGCAGCGGTCACAGATCACACCCTTGTAACGGATCTTCTTATACTTACCGCAGTGCCATTCCCAGTCCTAGCTGGGTCCCAAAATCCGCTCGCAGAACAGACCGTCCTTCTCCGTCTTCAGGGTCCTGTAGTTGATG
>JAJQCL010000146.1 GCA_021202715.1 Lachnospiraceae bacterium | reverse complement strand
CGGACAGATCGAGAAGATCGAGAAGCATCCCAATGCGGACAAGCTCATTATCTGTCAGGTAAATATTGGTACGGAGACGATCCAGATCGTCACCGGTGCGCCCAATGTGAGCGAGGGCGACAAGGTTCCGGTCGTTCTGGACGGCGGCAAGGTGGCCGGCGGCCACGACGGCGGCCCGATGCCCGAGGATGGCATCCGCATCAAGACAGGAAAGCTGCGCGGTGTGGAATCGCACGGCATGATGTGCTCGATCGAGGAGCTTGGCTCTTCGCGGGATATGTACCCGGAAGCGCCCGAGGATGGGATCTATATCTTCCCGGCAGATACGCCCGTGGGGGAGAACGCCGTGCATGTCCTGGGACTGGACGACGTCGTATTTGAATATGAGATCACTTCCAATCGTGTGGACTGCTACAGCATTCTCGGCATCGCCCGGGAGGCGGCGGCCACCTTCGGCAAGGAATTCATTGCTCCGAAGCCCGAGGCGGCCGGGAATGATGAGAAGGCATCGGATTACATTTCCGTGGAAGTACAGGATACGGATCTCTGCCCCCGCTACTGTGCGCGGGTTGTGAAAAATATCCGTATCGCTCCTTCACCGGAATGGATGCAGAGAAGACTGGCGGCCAGCGGCATCCGTCCGATCAACAACCTCGTGGATATCACCAACTATGTGATGGAAGAGTACGGTCAGCCCATGCATGCCTATGATCTGCGGACGATCGCAGGAAATAAGATCATCGTGAAGCGGGCTGAGGAGGACGAGACCTTCCAGACGCTGGACGGACAGGTGCGGAACCTGGACTCTGAGATGCTGATGATCCATGACGCCGAGAAGAGCGTCGGTATCGCCGGGATCATGGGTGGCGAGAATTCCAAGATTACTGACGATGTGCAGACCGTTCTCTTCGAGGCAGCCTGCTTCGACGGCGCCAACATCCGTCTTTCCGCCAAGCGGCTGGGCCTGCGGACCGAGGCCTCCGGCAAGTTCGAGAAGGGTCTGGATCCCAACAATGCGGCGCTGGCGATCGATCGCGCCTGCCAGCTGATCGAGGAGCTGGGCTGCGGCGAGGTCGTCGGCGGCATGGTGGATGTGTATCCGAAGAAGAAAGAAGGACGCCGGATTCCTTTCCGTCCTGACTGGATCAATCGTTTCCTGGGAACCGAAATCCCCACAGAGGAGATGCTGGCTTATTTCAAACCTCTGGAGCTGGAATATGACGCTGAGAAGCAGGAGGTCGTGACTCCTTCCTGGAGACAGGATCTGGAGGGTGAGGCGGATATCGCCGAGGAAGTGGCGCGTTTCTATGGCTATGCCCGGATCCCGACCACGCTGCCTACGGGCGAGGCGACCACCGGTAAGGTGTCCTTCAAGCATCGTCTGGAGGACGTGGCCCGGAATGTCGCGGAGTTCTGCGGTTTCAGTCAGGCTATGACCTATTCCTTCGAGAGCCCGAAGGTCTTCGACAAGCTGTTGCTGCCGGCCGATTCGCCGCTGCGCCAGATCATTGTCATCGCCAACCCGCTGGGTGAGGATTTCAGCATCATGCGGACGCTGCCGCACAATGGAATGCTGACCTCTCTGGCGACGAACTATAACCGGCGGAACAAGAATGTGGCTCTGTACGAGATCGGCAATATTTATCTGCCGAAGGCCCTGCCGCTGACCGAGCTTCCTGATGAGAGGACGCAGTTCACGCTGGGCTTCTACGGAGACGGCGACTTCTTCACGATGAAGGGTGTCGTGGAGGAATATTTCGATAAGATCGGTCTGAGGGAGCACATCGAATATACCTGTGATCCGGAGAACCTGCGCCCCTATCTGCATCCCGGCCGTCAGGCGGATGTGGCGTATGACGGACGCACGCTGGGCTATCTTGGCGAGCTGCATCCGCAGGTGGCGGATAACTACGGCCTCGGTGAGCGAACCTATGTGGCGGTTCTGGATATCCCGTCGCTGCTGGGTCTGGCTACCTTCGACCGCAAGTATGAGGGCATCGCCCGCTTCCCGGCCGTGACGCGCGACCTGAGCATGCTGGTGAGCGAGGACATCACCGCCGGACAGATCGAGGCGGCGATCCGCAAGCGCGGCGGCAAGCTCCTTGAGGCCTGCAGTCTTTTCGATGTGTATGAGGGCTCCCAGATCCAGGAGGGCTTCAAGTCCATGGCCTACAGCCTGACCTTCCGCTCGAAGGACCATACGCTGGAAGAGAAGGAGATCACGACGGTCATGAACAAGATCCTCGACGCGCTGCGGAAGATGGGGATCGAGCTGAGACAGTAAATACAAGAGAAAACAGGAAGCCTGCGGTGCCGAAAAAGTAGTCTCCGGCGCCGCAGGCCTTTTTTAGTTGAGTAAAGCAGTAATGTGTGGAAGGTTATTATTCAATTTTTCGAATTACATCGAGAACCGTCCCATCCCGGTATTCTACAATACAGACCACTTGATCCGTCGTGTGAAGAGGCTCTGGAACTCCTGTCAGAGATTCAGCCAGACGTTGGAGAGCTTCAATAGTTACCAGATTTATACCGGCAGCTTTCATATCTTCTCTTAACTCCCGATAATATCTGTGCCTTGGATTCAGAGCGATACCAGCCTCCGTAACGACGACAGCCACTGTGTCGCCAGGAGTGCAACAGGTGAAAACACGTCTGGTTATAGAAGGGGTTCGTCCACGGATTATCGGCAGACAGACAATAGAGATATCTGCTCCGGCAGCGACATCAGGACCGCCCCCCAGTCCTCCCATCATTTCGCCGCTGGAGCCTGTTACAAGATTGACATTGAAGTCGGTATCCACCTCCAGAGCTCCAAGTACACCGAAATTTAATTTGTCCAACAAACTTCCTTTTGAAAAAGGATTAGAGTACAGAGCATTGTCGATCTCTACAATGCCGGATTCCTCGTAAATGGCGCGGGCCGCGACGGAGTCAAAGGATTGACTGCATTCTAAAACACGAACCAGCTTTTTCCGGTACATATCAACAATGGCCGCTGTCATGCCGCCTAAAGCGAAGCTGGCATGAATGCCGCGTTTCTCCATCTGTTCTGCCAGATAGCTGGTGCAGGCAATGCTGATTGCACCAGCACCGGTTTGGAAAGAGAAATGATCCTGAAACAGCCGGGAAGCCGCAATGATATCTGCCGCTCGCTGGGCGATCATTAGATCCCGGGGATTCCGTGTAACCCGTGCAGCACCTTGTCCGATTTTCTCGGGATCGCCGATTCGATCTACTTTTACCACATAGTCCACATATTGCTGTGAGATGCTGGCCGGTAGACAGGGATATTTCGTTAAATGGTCAGTGATTACAACAACCTTACGGGCTGAAGTGGCATCAATGAAGGAATAGCCCAGAGAACCGCAGGCGTGTGGGCCGATCTGTCCGGTTGCATTCCCGTATTCGTCTGCCGCTGATGCTCCAATGAAAGCCACATCAATGGCCAGTTCACCCGCTTCAATGGCACGGGGACGAGCACCATGAGGACGTAAGATGACGGGATTCTCCATGAGCCCTCTTAAGACAGCGTCTCCTAGCTCTCCCCGTATACCGCTGGCTTCGATGTGGTCTATGACACCATTTAGGACAAAATCAACAATGGAAGGATTAGTAATGGTGACGACGGCGCTGGGGGCAAATCTCAATCCACGGATCCCTAAATCCCGGATGGCGGTTAAAACTTGCCCAATGATCTCGTCTCCTTCGCGAAAACAGTGGTGAAAGGAGATCGTCATACCATTTGTCAGGCCAGTCGCCTGGATGGCTTCGCGCAGGTTGGGAAGAAGTTTGATGTCTCCTGAGAAATGATGTGAGGCAGTTCGGAGTGTGTGAACCGGATCATTTGGAGGTACTGTGTTATAGGCGCCGATAAAAGGCTTCACCGTATATTCGCCAATTTTTTCAGGGAGTACACGTCCTGCCTGATTGATCATTTCAAACCACCATCCCTTCTGTATCGATTCCTGCTGCTTTTGCCTGAGCTAATGTGGTTCGGGCACGCAGTTCCATGGGCTTATCTATCATACCACCATCCAGGGTGACGGCTCCTTTATGAGCTGCCATTCCTTCTTCCAGCGATTTCAAAACCCGAAGTGCATAGCGGATTTCCTTCATATTGGGAGTAAAGAAGGAGTTTACCGTATCAATCTGACATGGAT
>JAJQCL010000224.1 GCA_021202715.1 Lachnospiraceae bacterium | reverse complement strand
ATGTGGAGGACGGTTACCTGAAGGTGTATGCAGACCTCCGCCGCGAGTCCCAGGCGAAGGCTCTCCGGACCGAGCGTTTTGCCGGTCAGTGCGAGAGAACCTTCCAGGTGGGGGACATCGAGACGGCAGATGTAACCGCCACTTATCGGAACGGTGTTTTGAAGCTGGTGATTCCCAAGAGTGCCTATGAGAAGCACGAGAAGAGAGCGACGATCACCATCGGGTAAGGCGTATTTATAATAAGAAGAAAGCAACAGCCAATCACTGTTACCCATACATTTCACAATAAAACACATTTATTTATGGAAAGAAGGTAATTTTTATGTTGAGACCCAGTATTTTTGCAGACAATTTTGTGGACAGTATGTTTGACGAATTTATGAGAGATCCCTTCTGGCCGGAGCCTCACGGCGGACATGGCTCCATGAATATGATGAATACAGACATCAAGGAGACCGACGCCGCGTACCAGATCGAGATGGAGCTGCCCGGTTTCACCAAAGAGGATGTCCAGGCGGATCTGAAGAACGGCTATCTCACGATTGAGGCCAAGCATACCGAGACCAACGAGGACAAGGGCAACGGCGAGAAATACCTTCGCCGCGAGCGTTACACCGGCGAGTGCCGTCGGAGCTTCTATGTAGGCGAAGAGGTGACGCAGGCTGATATCCAGGCGAAGTTGACCGATGGTGTCCTGACCGTCCTGGTTCCCAAGAAGGAGGCCAAACCGGCCGTGGAGGAGAAGAAATATATCCCCATCGGCGACTGAGCCTTGACGGGAGAGCGGGAAACTGGATTCCTGCTCCCCTTTCCTAAACCGGCGTCTCCGGTCCGCTGGAAATGGATGACCGTTTTCATACAGTAAACGACTTCGAGCCGTTTACACATGTGCCGATCGCGGGCTGCGTAAGCAGTCACTCCTTGCGCGATCGTGTGCATCAATCGTCCCCGACAGGCGTCAGAGCCTGCCGGGGAACTTTTTATTACCGGAAATCCTTTTCCGGCAGCGTAAGAACGATTTCTACACTTTGAAGGATGGGGGGTGAATGTAAAAAAATCTTATATTCTGCAAATTTAATATGTATTTGTGTTGTGAAAACAGGATTTCTGTGCTAGAATGTCTCTGTGATAATTCTGTGACGATATTGTAAATTCTCTAACGAAGTCATAAACTCCTTCTTTTCATACATAATGTATGAAAGGAAAAGGAATCCAGCGGAATACCGCGGAGAGGAAAGGAACAGCGAAATGGAAATGTATCGGCAGACATGTGAGGAATTTGTGGAGGTTCTGGCGTCCAAGGCGCCTGTGCCCGGCGGCGGCGGCGCGTCCGCTCTGGTGGGAGCTGTGGGAATGGCCCTGGGCAACATGGTCGGGAGCCTGACCGTGGGCAAGAAGAAATATGCAGACGTGCAGGAAGATATCCTGGCGCTGAAGGGCAAGGCGGATGTCCTGCAGGCAGAGCTTCTGCGGCTCATCGATAAGGACGCGGAGATGTTCGAACCCCTGTCCAAAGCCTACGGCCTTCCGAAAAATACCGAGGAAGAGCGGGCGGAGAAGGCCCGCATCATGGAGGCGGCTCTGAAGGATGCCTGCAGCGTTCCCATGGAGATCATGGAGAAGGTCTGCGAGGCGATCGATCTGCTGGAGGAATTTGCTGCCAAGGGTACCGCCATCGCCATCAGTGATGTGGGCGTGGGTGTTTCCTGCTGCCGCGCGGCGCTGCTGGGAGCGAGCCTGAACGTGTTTATCAACACGAAATCCATGGCGGATCGGGCGTACGCCGAGGACCTCAATGAGAAGGCGCAGACAATGATCGATACCTATACGGCGAAAGCCGACGCGATCTTTGCGGATGTTCAGGGACGGTTTCGCTAAAAGCTGAGAGGATCCGGGAGACGGGCAAAGACATAGAGAGAAGAGCGAAGAGAAGGAGAATCAAAATGGCAAAGATCTTAAAGGGGGCGGAGGTCGTTGCCGCCCTGAATGAGCGGATCATCGGACAGGTCGAGGCGCTGGAGGCGCAGGGCGTGCATCCCACCCTGGGAATCCTCCGTGTGGGAGAGCGGGGAGACGATATCTCCTACGAGCGGGGCGCCACAAAGCGCTGTGAAAAGCTGGGTGTCGGTGTGAAGCGTATCGTGCTGCCGGTTGATGTGGATCAGGAGACCCTGATCGCGACGATTCAGGAGATGAATCAGGACGAGAGTATTCATGGCGTGCTGATGTTCCGCCCGCTGCCGAAGCATCTGGACGAGGAGGCGGCCTGCCAGGCGCTGGATCCGGAGAAGGACGTGGACGGCATCACGGACGGCTCCATGGTGGGCGTTTTTACCGGACAGAAGAAGGGCTTCCCTCCCTGCACACCACAGGCCTGTATGGAGATCCTCGATCATTTCGGTGTAGACTGCAAGGGCAAAAAGGCGGTTGTCGTGGGGCGCAGCCTGGTCGTGGGTAAGCCCGCGGCCATGATGCTGTTAAAGAAGAATGCGACCGTGACCGTCTGCCATACGAAGACTGTGGATATGCCTGCGGTTTGCCGGGACGCAGATATTCTCATCGTGGCCGCCGGTCGGGCCGGTGTCGTGGATAAAGAGTACTTTGCGCCGGGACAGATCGTCGTCGATGTGGGCATCAACGTCAATGACGAAGGCAAGCTCTGCGGCGATGTGAAGTTCGAGGATGCGGAGGCTGTGGTGGAGGGAGTGACTCCCGTGCCCGGCGGCGTGGGAACCGTCACCACTTCCGTTCTGGTGGGACACGTCGTGGAGGCGGCGCTGCGGCGGTTGGAGAAATAAGAAGAAAAAAAGAGATACAGGCAGCCCCCCCGAGGGAAATCCGGCGAACCGGGTTCCCCCCGGGGGGCTTGTCACAGACGGAGAAGATGTGCTAGAATCAGTTGTGGCTGCAGAGGATAGAGATGTGTTTCGCCCGGGAAGGAGACGCTGCGTGATGGCAGAGAATAAAAAGACGGAGATCGATGAGATGTGGGATCCTTCCATGGGGCATCCGAAGAGTCAGGAGGAGACGGCGCAGAAAAAAGCGCTGATGAACCGGATGTCCCGTGCTATCGGCCACATGGAATCGGTCCGCAGAATGATGGAGGAGGATCGGGATCCTACGGAGATCCTCATCCAGCTGGCCGCTGTACGCTCGGCGATCAGCGGTATCAGCCGCGTCATGCTCCAGGATCACATCGAGAAACGGATTCGGGACGCCGTGGACGATCCGGAAAATGCGGAATCCATGGAAGAACTGAACAAGGTGATCTCGTATTTCATCAAATGACACCAGGATCGAAAGTCATGAATGGAGTGCTTATACAAGGGATGCCCTTCGGGTGTGCGCTCCGAGATTTATCTATAAAAATGCGGCAAAGTGCGCCGGGTGACAGATTTCTCACTCAGCGTACTTTTTTGTATGGTACAATATCTCTGAGATTGTACCTGGGCCTAAGCGATTTCGGCACTTGCAGCCGAAATACGCTGCGTATCTGCCAGAAGCACCATGAGGGCTTGCGCTCATGGTACAATGGCTACAGAGGAAGGAAATTATGGAACATCTTTTGCTGGTGGAGGACGATGGGGCGATCCGGCGGATACTTTGCGATTTTTTGCGGGGGCAGGGATTTGCGGTCACCGCGGTTGAGGGACAGTCATCCGCGGAGAAAGCTCTGGAGAAAAGTTTTGATCTGGCACTGGTCGATATCACTCTGGCAGATGGGAGCGGTTTTGCTGTGTGTACACGGGCCGGGCAGAAAAATATTCCGGTCATTTTTCTGACGGCATCAACGGATGAACTCAGCACGGTAACAGGGCTGAATTTGGGAGCCGATGATTATATTGCGAAGCCGTTTCGTCCGCGGGAGCTGGTAGCGCGGATCCGCAGTGTCCTGCGGCGGTGTCGCAGCAGGCAGCCTGCGGTATGCGTTCTGGGGGATCTGGTCGTGGATATCGACCGCGGCACGGTATCCAGAGGAGGGGAGCCGGTTTTTCTGTCCGCTCTGGAGTACCGTCTGCTGATGATCTTTGTCAACAACCGGGGACAGATCCTGACCAGGGCGCAGCTGCTGGAGGAGATCTGGGACAGCGCGGGAGAGTATGTGACCGACAACACGCTCACGGTATATATCAAACGTCTGCGTGAGAAGATTGAAGTAAACCCGCAGGAACCGCAGTATATCCGTACGG
>JAJQCL010000037.1:1576-4218 GCA_021202715.1 Lachnospiraceae bacterium | reverse complement strand
GTTTATTTATATCTTCCCAAGCGAATCTTAGCATCCTGAAACAACAGCGTCAATTTTTAGAAACATAATAATTATGATTTTAGAAACACAATTTTATTTAAGCAGGGAGCTGATCGTGATCTCCAGATCCTTATACATCCCAACCTGCGCGGGATGATCGAAAGGAACGATGATGGGAGCTGCGTCCTCTTCGAAATAATAGACCGTCGTGCGCTCCCGGGCGGGATCGACGATCCAGTATTCGCGGACTCCCGCATTGCTGTAAAGGGTCATCTTCGTGGAGTAGTCCATCCTTCGGCTGGAGGGGGAGACAATCTCGAAAATGAGATCCGGAGCACCTTCACAGCCCTGCTCTGTCAGTTTGTCCTTGTTACATATGACGGATACGTCCGGTTCCACATAGACCTGATCGTCTGCATGGAGAAAGACGGCGAAGGGAGCCGGATACACTTCGCAGGTTCCCTGATGATCAGAGATATAGCGACCCAGGATCTGCGTCAGTTGCGAGACAATCTTTTGATGAATGCGGCTCGGAGGCGCCATATCGTACAGGACACCATCGATCAGTTCGGCCCGTTGACCGTCTGGTAAAGCATAGATATCCTGGATGGTATAGATTGTTTCTGCCGGTAATGGCATATCGACATCCTCCTTTTCGATTTATCGTATTTCCTTTTGTTGTACGAAGAACTTTATCTTCATTATAAAAGATGCAGTGGGGGGAAGCAAGAAAAACTTTGAAATCAGCTTGAGATAATAGAAAGCCGACCGATTCCTCCTCTGAGATAATCGGCCGGCTTTGTGTCGAAAGGAATTGTTCTGTGTCACGGAAGATGTCAGTGTCCGGTGGGAGAGAAGCGTATTACCGCAGGTACAGTTCCGTGCCACGGGCATCTACGGTCAGCGTGTCTCCCTCAGAGACATCTCCGGCAATGATCTTCCGGGCGAGCAGAGTTTCTACTTTCCCCTGGATATACCGCTTGATCGGGCGGGCGCCGAAGTTGGGATCGTAGCTCTTCTCGATGATGGCGTCCTTCGCCTCATCTGTGACCTGTACTTTCAACTGCTTGTTATCCAGCCGCCGCTGCAGGTCTTTGATCTGCAGATCGACGATCTGACGGATTTCCTCCTGGCGGAGGGGCTTATAGCAGATGATCTCATCGAGACGATTCAGGAATTCCGGACGGAACTGCTGCTTCAACAGGAGGTCCACCTGGTCCAACGCTTCCTGGGAGATCGTCCCATCCGGTTGGATGCCCTCCAGAAGATACTGAGAGCCGAGGTTGCTGGTCAGGATGATGATCGTATTCTTAAAGTCCACGGTGCGGCCCTGCGAATCGGTGATCCGCCCGTCGTCCAGCACCTGCAGCAGGATGTTGAACACATCCGGGTGCGCCTTCTCCACCTCATCCAGCAGGATGACAGAGTAGGGCTTCCGGCGCACCGCCTCTGTCAGCTGGCCGCCTTCTTCGTAACCTACGTATCCGGGAGGCGCTCCGATCAGACGGCTGACGCTGAATTTTTCCATGTATTCACTCATATCGATACGGATGATATTGTGCTCATCGTCGAAGAGCGCCTGTGCCAGAGCCTTGGCCAGCTCTGTCTTGCCGACGCCGGTCGGCCCCAGGAAGAGGAAGGAACCCAGCGGACGGTTGGCATCCTGAATCCCGGCCCGGGAGCGGAGGATCGCCTCACTGACCTTCTCCACAGCCTCATCCTGGCCGATGACCCGCTGATGCAGGATGTTTTCCATATTCAGGAGCTTCTCGCGTTCACCTTCCATGAGCTTGGAGACCGGGATGCCCGTCCAGCGGGCGACGATCCGCGCAATCTCCTCCTCGGTGACCTTGTCACGGAGCAGCGAATCGGAGGACTTGGCGGCTTCGCCGTCGGCTTCCGCCTGGGCCAGCTCGCTGCGCAGGGCAGGCAGGCGGCCGTATTTCAGTTCGGCGGCCTTGTTCAGGTCATAATTCCGTTCAGCCTGCTCGATCTCGGCATTCACCTGTTCGATCTCCTCGCGCAGCTTCTGCACGCGGCCGATGCCGGACTTCTCGTTCTCCCATTTCGCTTTCATGGCATGGAACTGCGAGCGCATCTCTGCCAGCTCCTTCTGGATGTCCTTCAGATGCTCCTGAGACAGTTTGTCGTCTTCTTTCTTCAGTGCCGCTTCTTCGATCTCATGCTGCATGATCTTCCGGGAGAGCTCATCCAGCTCGGTGGGCATGGAATCCATCTCGGTGCGGATCATCGCGCAGGCTTCATCGACCAGGTCGATGGCCTTGTCGGGCAGGAAACGGTCGCTGATGTAGCGGTCGGAGAGGGTGGCGGCGGCAATCAGGGCCTGGTCGTGAATCTTCACACCGTGGAAGACCTCATAGCGCTCCTTCAGGCCGCGGAGGATGGAAATGGTGTCCTCAACCGTAGGCTCATCGACCTGCACCGGCTGGAACCGCCGTTCCAGAGCGGCATCCTTCTCAATGTACTGGCGGTATTCGTCCAGTGTCGTGGCGCCGATGCAGTGAAGCTCGCCCCGGGCCAGCATGGGCTTCAACAGGTTTCCGGCATCCATGGCGCCGTCGGTCTTGCCGGCTCCCACGATGGTGTGCAGCTCGTCGATGAAGAGGATGATCTCGCCCTCG
>JAJQCL010000037.1:0-1566 GCA_021202715.1 Lachnospiraceae bacterium | reverse complement strand
CGCTCCCATGTCGAGAGAGAAGATCTTGCGGTCCTGCAGGTTGGAAGGAACGTCGCCTGCGACAATTCGCTGCGCCAGTCCTTCCGCGATGGCCGTCTTGCCGACGCCGGGCTCACCGATGAGGACCGGGTTGTTCTTCGTCTTCCGGGACAGGATACGGATGACGTTGCGGATCTCGCTGTCACGGCCGATGACCGGGTCCAGCTTGTTCTCTTTCGCCATCTCCACCAGATCCTGGCCGTATTTGCTGAGAACGTCGTAGGTCTCCTCCGGGTTTTCATTGGTCACATGGGCGTTGCCGCGGATTCCCTGCAGGGCCTTCTGGAATTCCTTGCGGCTGATGCTGAAGGTGTTCATGATCTCCTTCATATCCTTGTCAGGCGTCTCCATCATGGCCTGCATCAAATGTTCCACGGAGACATATTCGTCCTTCATCTTCTTTGCGGTGTCCTCCGCGCCGGTCAGAGCCCGGTTCAGGGTCTGCGACAGGTACAGGTTGGCGCTGTCGCCGGAGACCTTGGGATAGGAGGCGATGAGGGAGTCCACCCGGGAGAGAACTTCGCGGGGATCGATGGTCATTCGTGTAAACAGCTGGGGGATCAGCCCGTCCTCCTGCGTCAGCAGAGCGGAGAGCAGGTGCATCTCCTCGATCTGACTGTTATGGTTGCGGATGGCGACATTCTGGGCTTCCTGGATCGCTACCAGGTATTTCTGCGTAAATTTCTGTGCATTCATAGTCTGTGCCTCCTTTTTGTTTTCGATTGCATGATCGCGGAATGTGCAAACAGCCAATTTCTGTACGATCATGTGCATTATCATGTTTCCCCTCAGATCACGATAAAATTCGGATCGGCGAGGCAGGTTCGATAGCGATTCTCTATGCGCTCGGCCAGTGTGCTGGCCGGAAGTGCCAGATTGGCAAAATACTCTTTGATGCAACTATCAAGCATCTTGATGTAGGAAGCGATGGCTTCCCCGACATCCTCCCCGGAGCAGGCGGGGAGATTGGCCGGGTGATACAGCTCCCGGGTTAGACGGCCGTCCTCCCGCAGGTATTCGATCCCGTCGGGAAAATACCGCGCAAGATAGTGGCTCTCCAGAGCGATCCAGATCGCAAAGAAATCGTTCAGTGTGTCGATCAGCTGGCGATTCTGCGTCCGGAAAGAGATCTTCAGGCGTCCGGTGGCCGGTCCGGCGCTGCGGTACAGCTCCAGACTGTAGCGCAGTGTGGGCTTGTATTTGTAGCGCAGGGGGCTGCGGATGGAAACCATGGAATCCGAAGACTGATTGAGAATCTGAAACGTCTCATCCATCAGCTTCTCCATGGAGTCGAAGATATTCCGCATCTGCATCTCCGGCGTGGCCAGAGAGACCCGCTCGGCCAGGATCTGATTGATCAGATTGGAACGGCTCGTATTGTTCTCGTAGGCCAGCTGGTCGATAGCACGCACCACATCATCGGACAGAACCAGGCTGTAGACGCTTTTCTTCATGATGGCAGATCTCCTTTCTCTGGAAGTTGTCTTTATTCTAGCACGAAAACATAATTTGTCAACAGTTTTATAT
>JAJQCL010000081.1 GCA_021202715.1 Lachnospiraceae bacterium | reverse complement strand
AGGATCATTCCCAGAGAACGCAGAGAATAGGAGAAATCCAGCGCACCCACCATGGCCAGAGCCACCACCAGTTTGGCGCCGGAGGAAATGCCCAGAATGAAGGGTCCGGCGATGGGGTTGTGGAAGAAGGTCTGGAGCAGATAGCCGGACAGCGCCAGGGCGCCGCCGAGGATGATGGCCGCCAGCGCCCGCGGAAAGCGGATCTGCAGGATGATATCCCGGTATGTGTTGTCGTCTCCGCCCTGCCCGGTCAGGATGCGCAGGGCGTCCGCCAGGGGGATGGCTACGCTTCCCGCGCAGACGTTCACCAGCAGGAGAAACAGCAGGAGCGCGGCCAGTAAAATAAATGCAAAACCATATCTTTTCGTATTTCTCATAGTACCTTCGCAGGGGTCGGTCCCCTTGCCGTTCAGATTATTTCGTCTCGCGTGGATCTTTGGGAAACTTTTCCTGAGCCATGTCGTGCGTCAATTTATAGTAAACGACTTTAAGTCGTTTACTTTCGCGCCAATCGCGGGCTGCGTAAGCAGCCATTCCTTGCGCGATTGTGTGCATCGCCTGCTATATTGAACGACAAATATTTTTGTCGTTCAATATAGTGCATAGAGATAGGTGAGGCTGTCGGTCTCCCCGTGGAGCATCTTGTAGATATCGGAAATGATCGTGCCCAGTTCCATGGAGGACTGGTAGAGATTCTTCGCGGTGCAGTAGACATGTCCGTCCTGCACGGCTTTGAAATTTTCCAGAAGGGAGCTCTTGGCCAGGAGTTCATCGAGGGACGAAAGCTCGCCGTCGATGGTGCTGTTATAGATCATATAATCAGCGTCGCGGGCGGAGGCGTAGAATTCCTCCATCTGCATGGTCATGGTGGAGGAAGCTGTGTCGTCCTCATCTCCCAGGTCGCTGAAAATATAGCTGCCTCCGGCTATGTCGATCATCTTGGCCAGATAGTCGGAGGATTTGCGGACATTTGCCTCGCCGTTGGTGGTCAGATAGAAGAAGGAAACGGTCAGGCCGGTGTCCTCGGCGTCCTCGATCTCCGCAAATTCCGCCAGCTGGCCTTCGAAGGCCGCCTCGGCTTCCTCCTCATGTCCGGTCAGCAGCCCATAGAGCTTCACCCATTCGGTCCGTCCCAGGGGTTCTGTCTCGTAGCTGGAGTAGTCGACCAGCACGGGGACCCCCAGGCTCTCCAGCTGCTCCTTGACCTCGGGACTGTGAAGGATCATCGTATTCTCGATGGCCAGACCGCAGCCCTCTGCCAGGATCTGTTCGTAATCCGGCGCAGAATATTTGCCGGCATAGAGGATGTCTCCGGCTTCCATGGCTTCCTTAGCTTCCTCGATGTACCAGGAGTCTGCGTCGAATCCGGAAAAACGCAGGGAATCCAGGGCGTTCAGAGAGACAAACATATCCATGACCGCAGAGGCCACCAGATACATATTTTCGATGGGCTGCTGCAGCACCACGATGTCCTCCGCCAGATCGCCGGGAGCCTCCGTGTTCTCGGGGACGACCAGGTAGCGGGATTCGTCATGGATTGTGACCAGAGCGCAGCCATTTTCATAATAATCCACGGTAAATTCCTGCGCATAGACCAGCTCCATGCTGTGGCTGTAGGTCAGCTCTTCGCTGATGTCGGTGCGGTCTGTTGTCCCGGTGCTGCCGCTTTCACTGCTGCAGGCGGTCAGAGAGAAGAGCAGGGAGAGCAACAGGCATAGGGAGAGCAGCCGTACAGACAAACAATGCCTCATCGCCGCGCCTCCTTTCTTTTCTTTCGGACAATCACAATGACAACAGCGCAAAGAAGAAGCGCTGCTAAACCCACGCGGACGATCGGCCAGATCAGAGGGAAAGCATTTTCCGAGGAAATACTGTTCGAATCGAAAACCAGCGTGTATTCGATTTCATGAGGCGTGCTCATGGCGGTAGTATCCGCGATAATCGTTACTTCTGTGTCGAGCCCCGGAAGTGGAATCTCAAAGACAGAGTTTCCGTCCTCATTGATTGGCAGGTACTTTTCATTATCTACAATCATGTAGTCGTAATGGGAACTGCTCCACTCAATCTGGACGGTGGCGACGCTTTCCTTGATGGTCAGTACCGCCGGAGAGGTGATGCTGGCCCGACCGGTTCCGCCCTCCATGGAAACTTCGATCGTGTAGGTCCCATCCGGCAGGCTGATAAGAGTTGTGGTTTCCGCCTGCAGGGAGAGCGGCTGCACAGTGAGAATCATCAGCAGGAGAGCCACCAGCGGTACGAAGAGAACGTATAGCAGAACGCCCCCGCTGCGGAATCGACAGAGTCCGGAAAGCGAGGGGCGTTTGCTGTTTTGGGGGGCCAATTACTCTGCCTCCGGGTTGGAGACGCTGACCTTGTGATCATACCAGGTTCCCTTGGTTCCCAGGATGGCCAGATCGAATTCCGTATCCAGGGCTTCCACGGGCACATCAAAGCCGTATACCTCCTCGGAGGTTCCGTCGCTGTAGGTGACGGTGTCCACGGTGGGTTCCAGGATCTCAGCACCGTCGGCTTCGGCATCCGCGGCCAGACCGACATAGAGGTTGACGATGTTCTGGGAGACCAGGGTGATATGTACGGTCATCTCGCCGTTCTCCACGGTCAGTGTGCCCTTGCCGTCCAGTGCCTCATTGATGTGAAACATGGAGCTGTCGGTATCAAAATCCACGGTGTAGGTGCCGTCCGTAAGGGCGGCACCTTCGGTGCCCTCCGCCGACGAGTCGGCGGAGGTGGTGAGATCACCAAGAGATTCAATCGCAGCAGCGGTGTGAGCAACGTAGAGCTCCTGCACGGCTTCAATGCGGCCCAGGCCGGAAATCTGCGTCTCAACGCTCTCGAAATTGCCGGAGGCATTGAACTGGCTCAGCCAGGAGTCCTCGTCCTCACCGGCCATGTCGTTATTGGCGTGATCGCCGGCCACGACCATCAGGGGACGAAGGATGACCTTCGTGTAACCGGCCTCGGTCACGGAGGCGATGACGGCCTGCACTTCGGTCTCTTCAGGCTCGCCCTCGACGGTGCCGATGAACACGTTGCTGTAGCCCAGCTCCTCCATCTGCGTCTGCATCTGAGAGTAGGTCACCTTGGCGGTGTGGGAGGTGCCATGGCCCATGAGCACAAAAGCAACGCCATCCTCAGCGGCCGCTTCCAGGCTCTCATAGTCCGTCGCAGCAACGGCCTCGGCGACAACGGCCTCGGCGACAGCCTGCTTATCTTCATTAATAACAGTGGCATCGTCTCCGACCTCGCCCAGCAGCGGTTCCGCGACGACGACGCTCTCGAACTGATCCTCATACTCGGCGACCGTCTCGACCAGCTCGTCATACTCAGCACCCTGCATCAGGTGGGTGGGCTGCACGACCAGGTTCTTCACACCGTTGTCCACGGCACGCTGCAGAGCCTGCTCGACATTGTCGATCTGCTCGCCGTCCCGGGCCAGGATGTGGTTGATGATGATCTGTGCGGTAAAAGCCCGGCGCACGGACCAGTCAGGATAGGCTTCCTGCAGGGCATCCTCGATGCTCTTGATATCCTGCACGCGGCTGTCGTTGTAGGATGTACCGAAGCTGACGACCAGCAGTTCATTTTCCCCGATGTCATCGGCGTTGCGGGGATCATCCAGAGAGGCATCGCCGGTGTCGTTGCCGAAATAATCCGGATCGGCGTTCTCGCCCTCGACGAGCTCCTTCTGCTCATCCGTCAGGGCATCCCAGGCTTCCTTCGCCTGTGCGCACAGCGCTTCGGTGTCCTCGGTCCATTCCTGAACGTAAATGGCGTCGATCAGTGCAGCGACTTCATCGGCAGCCGCCTGATCATCCACGGCTTCCGCAGTGGTCTCCGTCGCGGCGGTCGTTTCCGCTGCGGTGGTCTCTGCGGCTGTTTCAGCAGCAGTAGTCTCCGAGCTGCTGCTGCTGCTGCACCCGCTCAGGCACAGGGCGAGCACAAGGAATGCTGCCAACAGAGATGCGGTTCTTTTTTTCATAGTTACACCCTCCTTTTTCTGGCCAGATGGCCGTTGGATCCCCTTGTGGAGATCGCGTTTGCTTTGAGTGAAAGCTCTTTCTTCCACTCAAAAAGCCCCTTGAACAAGGGGCGGGGTAAGAGGACGTTTTTGAAAGCTGCTCACACTCCTCCTCAGGGACTTTTTCCTCAGAGGGGAGCGGCGCGGAATCCTGCAGGGCAGGATTCGGGATGCATCCAACACGACCAATACCTCGTGGTCCCGGGAAATCCCCGGATCGTCTGTGGCAG
>JAJQCL010000085.1:3043-4290 GCA_021202715.1 Lachnospiraceae bacterium | reverse complement strand
GGGCAGCAGCATGGGGAAGCGCTGCGTGAACAGATCCGGGCGCATCTGCAGCTGTTGTATGATCGGAGCCGGCGTTATTCAGGCATGAGCCGTGAGGAGCTTCTTGAAACGGCCGGTCGCTTTGAAAATTATATCCGGCAATATACCCCTGATTTCTTCGAAGAGATTCAGGGACTGGCGGAGGGGGCAGGGATTCAGCCGGATGAGGCGCTGCTCCTGCAGTGCAAGCCGGAAATTGTCCATCTGAATCATCCCGGCGGCTCTCATTTTAAAAATACGGCGTTTGCAGTGGGAACCACGCATACTGCGGAAGCAAAGATGTACAGTGCTCTGAACATGGATATGGCGGGAGATTTTGAACCGTTTACCAATGTGATCACGCTGAAAGCGGAAGGAAAGCCACAGGTCATGATGCTTCTTCCGGCCGGGATGATCAGCTACCAGGGCTGTAACGATCGGGGGATGGGCGTCAGCAGCAATTATCTGATCTGTGAGGGCTGGAAGATCGGCGTTCCCGGTTATCTGATCACCCGGCTTCTGCTGGAGCAGGAAAGCTATGAGGAAGCGCTGAAAACGGTCACCCGGCTGGACTTTTCCTCACCCCGCAGCTATCTGATTTGTCATCGGGACGGGAAAATTGCCGGGGTGGAGACGACGCCGGAACGGGCTGTGATCCGGGAAGAAAGCGGCGGCATACGAATACATACGAATCACTATGTGAATCCGCAGATGATCTCGTCAGAGAAAAGCTCTGATTATGAATACACAGACTCCCAATGCCGTATGAGGCGGATGGAGGAACTGCTGGAGGAGTATGAGGGACGGATTGATTTCTTTGCCATCCGGCATTTCCTCAGAGATCATCAGGGTGAGCCGCATTGCCTGTGTCTGCATCCCGACCCGCCGAATCATTACGCACATACCTTTGCCTCTCTCATCATGAACCTGACGGATGGAGTGATGGAGGTCTGTATGGGAAATCCCTGCTGCAATGAATACGCCTCGTATGAATTTATCTATTGAAACAAAGAGAGGAGGGAACGTATGGAGCAGGGTAAAACAGACTGGCAGAGTCTGTTGGAACAGGGCGTCCGGCTGAAAATCATTGGTGACAGCATCGGTGCCGGCAGCGGCACCTCCGATGACAATCGATCCGGTCCGGTCTTTTTCCACATGGAAGGAAAGGTATATAAAAGACAGCTGGGAAAGAAAGGGTGGGCAGCCCGCCTGGCTGCTTATGTAGAGAC